>NZ_JBXSQI010000001.1:0-265364 GCF_057063565.1 Gilliamella sp. X-57
GAGAATGCCTTTGCTAGAATCAAGCAATATCTTTCAATATCAACTAGATATGATAAGTTAGAAAGGAATTATGCCAGTATGGTATCACTGGCATTTATGTTAATGTGGCTGCCAATGTATTGTTGAGCAATTTATGTACAGAAAAGATCAACAGCCCCTAAACAAATAAAGATAATAGAACTTTAATGCTATGGCAATTCTTCCTTCTTTTAAGCTGAATTTAGCATAATGACGTAACCAAGATTTTTTTAAGGCTAGAGGGCGTTTAGTAGTTTTCCAAGGGGATAACTTAAAGTATATTTTAAATAATTCAGAATTAAATGTTTGGTACCATGGTTTATATCCTGAAACGTAATGCAATAATACAGTATATGGTGCAATTGACTGTTCTTCTTTACAGGAAATTGAAATTTGAATCTTAGTATTATATTTAATTGGTAAAAGTAGAGTTTTATTTTCTAATAAAATATTTAAAACATCTTGATCAGCAAAACGATAAACATTTCCATCATTTATCATATTCATGCACTGTTCGGTCAAATTGTTTATCGCCCATTGTTTAGTATTTATAAGTAAAACACCTGCATTAAAATATTTTTCTGAGTCAATTAAGTATAAATCTTTTATAATATTTTTCATTACATTATCATCAGGTATGACACCAGCGATATTATCCTTTAATTCTGTATTGTATAATGTGTCGATTCGTTTTAAACATAAAATATCACTATCAATATACAAGAATTTTTCTGTTTCATCTTTCAATACATCAGGAATGATAAATCTAACACACGACATTGCAGATAAATAGCCTAAAACTAATGTCTTTGAATTAATTCGAAAATTACTGTTGAGATAATATATTTTTATTGTAGTTGTTGTACTTACCAAATGTTTGAATTTTTCCAAATTAGCAGGGGATATTTGATCTATAAACAGATGAAAGCATAAATGTATATCAGGATTATTGCAGATAACTGAAGAAATAGTGACGCCTGCTGGCATTGCATAATTATCGTCGAATGCTAATGCTATGTGCATCATATCTAAATTTTCTTTTTCTAATTCTTTAAAAACCTGAATTTCACTGATATATTTATTTAAGTTAAACATTTATTACTTTTAGTTAAAGGACTTTCCTTTATTCTAAATAAAATATAGCCATGTGTAAATTTATTTAATCTTACTCAATTTTTTAATCTATATTTTAACAAGAATTAAATATATAATTAACCATATATTTTTAATATCTAAATTGTCTACATGTTTAACGTTAATAAATTTATTGATCAAATAAAACCCCTTTTTAATAATTATGATCCTAAATACTCAATACTTAATATTGCTTTAGGATTTGATGATAATTATGCAATCCCAGCGGGAGTTGCGATGTTATCGGTAATAAAAAACACGCCAAATTATAATCTAAATTTCCATTTATTTATTGATCAGGTCTCCGAAATTAATCTTGATAAATTCAAAGAATTAAGTAGCAATAACGTTTCAATTACACTCTATTATTTGAATAGTAATTTCATAATTAATCCTAAAACTTTAGTCTTACATATTGCTACAATATCAACGTGTATTCGTTTTATCATGCCAAAATTATTAGAAACAATAACTGATAAATTAATCTATCTTGATAGTGATATAATATGTTTACAATCATTAGCTCAAATAGCCGAATATAATATTGAAAATTATATTGCCGGAGTAGTCTGTGACACAAAAGATATGCAACAAACAATTAGCGAAATGTATCGTATCGATTCAACTAGATATTTTAATGCCGGCGTACTGCTAATAAATACAAAAAAATGGTGTGAAGAAAATATTTCAGAAAAAGCACTTGAGCTAATTAATGATGGAAACATATATAAATTCGCAGATCAAGACGTTTTAAATATTTTGCTAGAAAAGAAAACACTCTTACTTCCTATAAAGTTCAATACAAAAATTAAACTTTCAATTGATGCTCATCAAGAAAAAAGTATTAGGCCTTATACAGTAATTTTGCATTATATTTCACAAAATAAGCCTTGGTTTAAAGTCTATCAATCTGAAATCTTTGAGCATTATTTTCAATTATCACCATGGAAAAGTGATAATTTACCTTTAAGTGCAGATAGTTCGTCAATAAGAAATTATGCTAAATACTTAATGAAAAATAGAGCTTATTACAAAGCTATTTACTATTATGGGGTTTACTTAAAATATAAGTTATTCTTAAAAAAATAATTCTTAATAAAAATATTATATGATAAATAATAATGCTCCTATTTCGATAATTATACCTTGTTATAATGTAGAAAATTACATTGCTAATTGTCTAGACTCATTAATTCATCAAAGCTGTTTACCCGAAGAAATTATTTGCATAGATGATGGTTCAACTGATGACACACTGCTAATTATCCAAAAATATTCATCAAAATTCGACTATATAAAAATTATTCAACAAACTAATCAGGGGGTAAGTGTAGCTCGAAACAAAGGAGTAGAATTAGCAACTAGTGAGTATATCTTATTTATCGATTCAGATGATATTCTAAATACAAATCTATTGTATCAATTTGAATCATCATTAAAAGCCGAACCTAACTTAGATATATTTTACTTTGACTATACAACTTTTAAGATTAACGTACCCATAGATGCAGCAAATAAAATTATGGATATAGAACCAACAATTTTTAAATCGGGGACAGAATTACTAAATTATTTATTAGAAAAAGTCAATTACTCTGGTGTAGTATGGAGATATATATTTAAACGGCAGCTATTCACAGAAAAGTTTAGTGGAACTAATCATGAAGATCATCTGGTATCACTTGCTATTATGACTAACGCAAAAGCATCTTATTATTTTAATAATAAGAATGCACATTTCCACCGAGTCCGATCATCTTCGTTATCAAATCTATATATTGACAATATATATACAGAAACATTAAAAAATGTTTTAAAAAAGTGTATACAACAAATTAATGAGTTACCATTATCAAATAAAGCAAAACTCAATTATACTTTGGTTATGAATGTAACTTATTTAGAGACCATCTTAAGATCGAATATAATTAAACGAAAGCAAGAAAAAGATAATATAATTAAGGAATTAGGTTTATTGAAAATACTAATTCGCATTTATACAAACAATAAACCCAATATTATAAGAAATACTTTTTATATTTTAAAATTCGTAAAACAACATGACTGTTCTCTTTCAACGAAAAAGGCACTATTAAAATGCGTAATTACCAAACAATATCCAAAATTAGATATTAAAAACAATTACAGACAATATTCTTCATTAGATAAATTTTAGTAATTAATTATTAAATCTAAATGTGAAAAAATTAATTAGTCGTTAAAATTACCTTTATATAACTTTGTATACATGCCGTTCATGTTTAATAATTCGGAATGAGTACCTTTTTCAATAATTCTACCTTCATTCATAACTAGTATCTCATCTGCATTCTCAATAGTCGACAATCTATGGGCAATGACAATAGACGTTCTCCCCTTTTGTAATTCATCTAAAGCTTTTTGTATTGCTCGTTCTGATTCAGTATCTAGAGCAGATGTAGCTTCATCTAAAATAAGGATCGGGTTATCCCTTAATAAAGCTCGAGCTATTGCAATACGTTGACGTTGTCCTCCCGATAACAATACACCATTTTCGCCAACTAATGTGTTGAAGCCTTTATCAAACTGTTGTATAAAATCATAAGCGTTAGCTTTTTTGGCAGCATCTTCAATTTGATACTGGGAAAATTCACCGATCTTACCATATGCAATATTATTCGCAATTGTATCATTAAATAAATGGACATTTTGAGACACTAATCCAATCTGGTTTCTTAAACAGTACAAGGTAAAATCTTGTATATTTATACCATCAATTAAAATTTTACCTTGTGAAACGTCATAAAAACGAGTTAGTAAACTGGCTATCGTTGTTTTACCAGAGCCAGAATACCCCACTAAAGCAACGGTTTTACCAGCAGAAACAGAAAAACTAATATTTTGTAAAGCTAGCTCATGCCTAGTTTCATATCCAAATGATACGTTTTCAAAAGCAATATCCCCTTTTACTTTTTTAATATTTAAAGAACCTTTATCGTTTTCTATTGGCTGCTCTAATATAGCAAACAATGTTTGACAAGCAGCCATACCTTTTTGAAATCCAGCATTCACACTAGTTAAACTTTTTATCGGTTGCATTAACGCAACTAATGAAGAAAAAACAACTGTAAATTGACCTGGAGTAATATCTAAATCAGGATTGCTTGCTGTTAATAATACAAATGCAATTGCAAAAGAGATAACGACCTGAATTATTGGGGTAGATAATGCAGATATTGAAACCAATCGCATACCATCACGGCGAAATTTATTACTCACTTTATCAAAGTTTTTTGATTCTTCTTCTTGAGCACCAAATATAATAATTTCTCTATGCCCTTTTAACATTTGCTCAACAGACATAGTGACACTGCCCATAGAATTTTGCATGTTCTTTGCTAATTTTCTAAACTTTACAGAAATAAAGGCGATTAAACTAATCACAATTGGCGTAATAATAATCAAAGATAAAGATAGCTGCCAACTATTACTAAACATGGTATAAAATAATCCACAAATAAAAGCAGATTCACGTACAATCGTTATTAAAGCATCAGATGAAGAAGATGCAACTTGATCGGTATCATAAGTAATGCGAGATAATAATCGACCTGTGGAGTTTTGGTCATAAAAACTAACAGGGGCATCAACAAAATGACTAAATAGCCTCTGTCGAATTTTCATTACAATTTTTCCTGAAATCAATGAAAGGAAAATAGAATATCCATAATTTGCAATCCCTCGAAGTAAAACTAACCCAAAAATGTAAAAAGGTGCCATTAGTAAAAAATCTTGATCATTCATAGAAAAACCGCGATCAAGCAATGGTCGAAGTAACCCAATCAATGAGGTATCCGCAAAAGCACTAGCAATTAATAGAATAACAGACAAAAATAAAATAAACTTATGTTCTGCAATTAATGGCCATAGTTTTAAGAAGGTCTTCCATGTAGATGAGTCTTTATCTATATCATTTATATGATTTGGATTACTTTTTTTAGTCATATTATTCATTATCTATTTTAATTATTTCAAGAACACAATTGCATCTTATGCATTTGAGCATAAATTCCACCTAAATTGATTAATGATTGATGGCTTCCATCTTCAACAACTTTTCCATCATCAATAACTAAAATTCGATCTGCTTTTTCAATAGTAGATAGGCGATGAGCAATTATAATTGACGTCCGATTTTTTTGTAGTATTTCTATGGCATCTTGAACAAGTCGTTCAGACTCATTATCTAATGCTGAAGTAGCTTCATCAAAAATTAAAACCGGATTATCACGCAATAATACACGGGCGATTGCAATACGCTGTCGTTGACCACCAGATAACAAGATGCCATTATCACCGACCTGAGTATCAATACCTTTTTCCAACTTATCAATAAATTCAATTGCATTAGCTAGTTTTGCAGCTTTAATTATATCATCTCTACTATGCAGATTTTTTTCACCATAAGCAATATTTTCAGCAATTGTTCCATTAAATAAATGGACATTTTGAGAAACATAACCTATTTGCTTACGTAATGAGCTTAATGTATATTCTTTAATATTTACAGAATCTAACAATATTTCACCATGTGAAATATCATAAAAACGAGGAAGCAAACTCGCAATTGTTGATTTGCCTGCACCAGAGCGACCAACTAGTGCGATTGTTTGCCCTGCTTGTATTTTCAAAGAAATATTATTGAGTGCTGGTGTATGCCTAGTAGGATAAGTATAAGTCACATTCTTAAACTCAATATCCCCTTTAACTCTATCTGCAACAATAGAACCTTGATCATCTTCTAGTGGGGAGCTTAAAATATCGAATAATGATTCGCACGCAATTGCACCTTTTTGTAGTTCTACATGTAAGCTTGTTAGTTCTCGTAACGGGCGCATAACCGCAACCATTGCAGAAAAAACGACAGTAAAAGATCCCGGAGTAATATCTAAATTTTGGCTAGCAACTAAATAAAGTATAAAACCTAATCCTAAAGTAGCAACTAATTGGATGATAGGTGTAGATAATCTAGAAATAATTTCCATTTTTAGCATTCCACGCCTAACACAATCTGTGATGTAATTAAAATTGCGTTTTTCATACTCCCTAGCGTTAAAGATCAAAATTTCCTTATGTCCTTTTAACATTTCATCACTAGCTGTGGTAATTTGTCCCATCCCTTGTTGCATTGACGCAATTGTTTGTCGGAACTTTTTTGCAATAAATTGAGCAATAAAAATGATTAGAGGAACTAAAACAATCAGGACTGAAGCTAATTTCCAGCTTCCATATAACATAACTATGCACAATCCAATTGCATATGTTATCTCTCGAATAAGTATAATCAATGCATCAGAAGAAGCTTTTGATAGCATTTGAGTATTGAAAGTAATTACAGAAACAAGATCACCAACAGATTGCCTATCATGAAAACTTATAGGACTTTTGATTAAATGATTAAATATCATTATCCTAAATTTAGTTACTACCTTTCCTGATAGCCATGAAAGACAATAAGTTGATATGTAATTAGATAACCCTCTTAATAAAATCAAACCAATGATTGCAATAGCAATCGCAATTAAAAGGGAATAATTTTTTTCCATCAAACCATGATCAAGTAACGGTTTGGTAAGCGAGATTAAAGTTGCATCTGTAGCCGCATTGATTAAAAGCCCAACCACAGCAACAATTAATGCCTTTTTTAGTGGACAAATAAATGGCCATAATTTCTTTAATGTAGTAATTGAATTTAATTTTTGAGACATAATAAAGTATTTAAGAATAGAATTACTAAGTATTATACTATAAATAGCACCTTACTCGTTAATTTTATTGTAAGTCAAAATAAGATCAGTAAGTAATAAAATCAAAACCATAATTTATAACAGACTTGTATCAATTCTTTTTTTATTTTTATTTTAATACCTAAAAAACAAATAATATAATATTTATTTGCATCCCAAATACCTAACAAGCGTTGTTTCTTTGTTAAAAATAACTCATTTATTTTTCCTATTTTATGGTAGCACTTATCGGACAATAATATTAAATAACGATCATGAGGAAAATAAAAATTAAGATTAAATAAATTAACAATTTCAGTTGCTTTATTTAAAGCTAGTATCCGTTTATTCAGAGGAAGGCGACGCAAAGACTCATAAATATTTTGCTTAAATAAATCTCTTAATAAGGGTTTAAATCTCTCTTGCAACTTCCATTTAAACACAAAATTGAGCAAATATTCAAAGCCCAATAATGAATCTAATTCGTGTGATGTTTTATTATAAGTTTTACCTTTCTTATTATATTGGCTCATGATCGATCCATCTCTTATAAGATAATTATAAAATTTATCATTTACAAAAAAGGCGGAATTACACACCAAGGCATAAGACAAAAAAAATGGGTTATCTTCATACCAAAGTCCATCAGGAAATCTAATTTGGTATTTTTTTATTATTGAAAGTTTGTAAATTTTATTCCATACACAAACATCCATTTGTGCAATTACATCATGAGATAAATTAACTAAGCCTATACATTTATGTTCAAAATATTGCTCATCCTGAAATCGATTAACATGATTTTCTATAACAAGCCGAGTAGAGAAATAAACAAGATCTACTTTATTATTATTAAAATATAATAGTGAGTTTTCGTAAGCATTTGATTCAACAAAATCGTCTGAATCAACAAAAGTAATGTATTTTCCTTTGGCATGTTCAATCCCCACATTTCTAGCACAAGATAAACCGCCATTATTTTGATTAATAATTTTAATTCGTTTATCCGCATTTTGATATTTTTGCAAAATTGCAAATGAATTATCTGTGGAGCCATCATTAACACAAATAATCTCAATATTATCTATTGTTTGGTTAACAAGACTGTCTAAACATTTTTCTATATACATTTGTGTGTTATATACTGGAATAACAACCGAAAGGATTGGTAAACTACTCATTTTTTATTTTATTAGAAATCATTATAAATTAAATATTTTATCAGCATCCCATAAAATGGGCAAATTAGTTTTAGCGATAAAAATGATATCAACACTAATATGCAAATAGCTAATAAATTAACAATATAAAATGATACAAAAAACTATTGATGATTCCTAACTAAAGATTAGGACCGATAATAAGCCAAATGCAGTTAAAATCCATCATATAATTAACTACATTTTGCTAATTTTCAAATCATATAAAAAAGTAATTTTTTAAAAGTTATTAAATATAAAAAAGATATCAATGATAGATGTTCTTTATCTTAAGAAGGTAATCAATTCCTTCTTCAATTTCACAAATAGTTTGAGTTTCAGGATTAACATAATTACAGTAAAGAATATATGAAATATAAAATAATTCTTCTATAGAAAGTTTTCTTTTTCTCCGAGGTAGTGAAATTTTATCAATTGTTAATCCCCATCCTGCATAAAAAGGAATTCCATAAACATATACGAGCTTACCACACATTAATGCATCTAAACCTATCATATCATTATGTACATGAACTTCATCCATTTGATTTACTAAATCAAATGGATGAGTGTCATGATGTTCAAAATATTTTATAGTTAAATCCGACTCTAAATTAGCTAATATACTTTTGTAGCGTTTTAACTGCTTCTCACAGCAATTAATAGAAAATTTAATCACTATATTCGCATTTGGATTATTACAAATAACTTCATTAAGCATATCTTCAAAGGAGTAATTCACTTTACAAAATTTTTTATAAATTTCATGTTCAGATTGAACAACAAGTATGTTTTTTTTATGCTTTTCTTTATAAATATTAGAGAGGCTTTTAAAATTATTATATTTGGATATTTTTTCTTTAACGATTTTGTTAATAATATTTCTAGATCTCAGTAACTGCTTTTCATTAACAAATTCTGTATTTAAAAGTTCTTCTAGATCTGTTGCCACATTACCATCATTAAAATAACCTCGGCTGTCTAAAACAAATGAAATAGCAGAACAAAAGGTAGGCATTGCTGAACCATAAGGAGGTAAGATGTTACTTATAAAACCAGTGTATATATAATAAAATAATTTATTTTCCTCTACAGCAATTTTTACCATTTCCAAAATATCTTGATTTTCAAATGAAAATACTGCATTAGATTTATCAATATCATCTGTTAAATTAGCTACAACAGATAAATTTTCAAAATAATACTTAAATTGATTTAAATTCATTTGATTAAAGAAAATTAAATTATTTTTATTAGATAAAAAATTTCCTTTTTTTTGTTTTAAAATACTTGGAACAAGTATTTGTTGTAACTTTGACAATTCATTATATAAATTATTAAACTTATCATTTGTTTCTTTTGAAATCTTTTCCAGTTTGTTTTTAGATTTTTTCCTTTTAATTTTTAATCCTAATAAACATAAAGTAGTGCTACTTGACGAATGATATAAACCAAATAAACGTTGCTTTCTTGTGATATACTCAAGATATTTAATTTTATAATATTTTTTTTTCGATAGCGCTCTGAAAAAACGATTTCTAGGAAATAAAGAGATTAAAGAAAATTTGTTGACTATATTTGTCGATTTTTTTAACACACTCTCAATGTTTTTATGTGATGAATGATTTATTTCATCCCAAAAAATTCGTTCAAAAAACTTTTCTAATATAAAAACCACTTTATAAAATAAATTCCATTTAAAAATGAAAGTTAAAAGTTCTTCGAAACACAATAATCTATCTAACTCATGATTTAATTCATTAATTTTAGATTTAGAAAGTTTTAAAGTTAAATTCATAATTGAATTTTTTCTACTTAGGTAGTTATGAAGTTTTTCAGGCATAAAGTATGCAGAATTACACATTAATGCATATGACCAAAAAAAAGGATTATCTTCATATAGTTTACCTTCTGGAAATCTTATATGATAATCTTGGATAATCGAAAGTTTGTATATTTTATTCCATGCACAAACATCTAAAAATTGGATAACGTAACTTGTTAATTTAACTAAACCACTAAATTTATGTTGAAAATAATCTTGATTATAACGTTCACAATCATTATCTTCCATTATCAGATTTGTTGAAAAATGCACAAAATCTACTTCATCACTAACAAATCGCGATAAGGCTAACTCATATGCGTTATTTTCAACATAATCATCAGAATCTAAAAAAGTAACAAAATGACCATTAGCATGATCAATTCCCATATTTCTTGCTGATGATAACCCACCATTGGTTTTATTAAGAATTTTGATTCGGGAGTCTTTATTTGCATATTCTTTTAGAATAAGATGTGAATTGTCTTTAGAACCATCATTAATACAGATAATTTCAATATCCTTTAAAGTTTGGTTAATTAGACTATCCAAACATTTTTTCAAAAATTTTTCTGTATTATAAACAGGCACTATAACAGTCAATTTAGGTTGCAACATTGAGTATCCTATTTAAACAATAATAAATGCATATTTCTTTTTCTTAAATGAAAACGAAATTAATATTTTATTTGGTATTATTTCTTTATTCAATCTAACAAATTGTATTTTTTTGTTAATCCGAAATTTGACTTTAAATGGTTTTTTAACCTTGATTGGAATAGTTACATTATCAGTATCATCTTTCCAAGAAACATAGAACTGGTGAACACAATAGTTTAAGTATCCTTCTATTTCTTCACAAAAATAATGTGATGGAAAAATAATTTCTTTAGGAGAAATTTTTAAAGTATTAAATTTATCAAATGGTTCAGCAACTAAATTTTTATTTTTTAAAATAGTCGTAATTCGCTCAACATTAGTTGTAAGATCTACTTCACCATTTTTAATAAAACTATCATGCTCATACGTATCTAAAATTTCTTTAATAAAATCATTACACTTAGATGCCCCTAATGTTGCAGTTGAAATAGGGTGAATTATTCCTCTCCAATTCTCATAACAAGAAAAGAACTCCAATCCTAAAAAATAATCAAAAGAATCAAAGCTCTGAGATAAAGTAATATCTGTGTCTAAATATATACCACCTTCAGTCCATAAGGCATATATTCTAAAATAGTCAGATACAAAGGCAAATTTCCTTGTTTGGTAGGCTTCTTTAACATACCGATTGTTGTTTGCTAAATGAAGGTGATTATCATTCCATTCTACAAATTTATAACCAGGAAGTTTCTTTTTCCAATTAGCTATATTATCTAAAACTTTTTTTGGTTTAGGATTATCGCCAAACCAACAGTAATGAATTATTTTAGGAATCATGGTAAATAAAAAGACCTCATCATTTTTTAAAATAACTAAACAAGAAAATACTTAAAGAGAAACCGTATATTCTTTTCATGTAATATTTTGGTAAATTTGAATGTGTTAATAAGTTTAACAATGTTTCTTTAGTAACATTTCCACCCCATTGTAAATGCTTTCTAATCATAAAAAAAATAGCATTATACTTAGAAACATTAAGTTTCTTATTAAACATATATTGTAATATTGAATAAATTACTTTAGCTCTATCGATATTATTTCTTGTTTGCACTTCTGGATCAGGATTATTGCATTGAGAATTTTGATTAAGTTTATTATAGATATAATACGTTTTTTTTGTATAAACTAACTTTTGAGAATTAATTAAATATAATGAATTAAAATAAAAATCCTCAGCAAATCCAAAATAATTATCAGACTCAAGGAATTTAAGGCTAAGCTTTCTAATTTTACTTAAATTATACAATTTAGCATAAGGAGCAGGAAAAGAATCAATGCTTAACATATAAATGATCTCTTTCGTTTTATTTAATGATAAAGTTTCTTGCTCAAAAAAAAAGCTTTTAACTAATCCTTCATGGTTTTGATGATAAATATCACAAAATACGCAATCCACTCCATCTTTATACATTTTAATTAGCTCTTCAAAATAATTATTGGGTATAATATCATCAGAATCAATAAATGTAAGTAATTTACCACTTGCTTTATCGATACCCAAATTTCTAGCTTTATGCGATCCCCCATTCTTTTGATAAAAATACTTTATTCTTGAGTCAAACCTAAACTGCTCACAAATAGCTCTTGTAGAATCAAAACTACCATCATCAATTATAATTAATTCGTAATCAATAAAAGATTGAGAAAGTATACTATTTATACAAGAATAAGCATACTTTTCTGAATTATACATGGGCAAAACAACTGAAAGTAATGTCATATTTATTCCTAAACATTTATAAACACTTTACCAATCTACTTAAACCCAACAGCAAAGAAATAAAAAACCAAGGAAAGATCATGTTTATTATTTTTACAAATAATAAACTATTTTATAAAGAGTAATAAGCTTAAGTCAATATAATTAAAAATATAAGTAAATTTAAAAAATAACTTTTTAATTAAATTCAGTATTAAGCTTAATAAAATTCCACAACATCAATGATGTAAACAAACCTACCGCCCTATCCCATAATCCCTTAACTTATTCGCAATCGCTGTATGCGATACACCTAATCTTTTAGCCAGTTTTCTTGAACTTGGGTATTGGCCATATAATTTTAATAAGATTTCTTTCTCAAATTGTTTTGTCATTTCATCAAGGGTTTTATTTTCAATATTGCTCACCCATGATAATTGCGATGTGGTTGAAGTTGGTAACATAACATCTTTGACAGTTAATATCGGCGAGGTTAATTGCGCTAATGCTGAATAGAGGATATTTTTTAGTTGTCTTACATTCCCGGGCCATGAGTAACCGCTCAAATAATCAATCACATTATTATCAATCCTTGGCGGTGTAATGCCTTGTTTATTGGCAAACTCATTAACAAAAATGTCAGTGAGTAGTGCAATATCCTCTTTACGTTCTTGCAAAGAGGGTAAATTAAGCGATAGCACGTTGAGTCTGTAATAAAGATCTTTTCTAAATTTACCTTGTTCGACCAACTCGGCTAAATCGACTTTTGTAGCGCAAATAATTCTTACATCAACATAGACTTCATTATCATCGCCCACACGACGAAAATAACCATCATTAATAAAACGAAGTAATTTGGTTTGCATTTGAAAAGACATCTCATCAATGCCATCAAGCAACACTGAACCACCATTGGCTTGCTCAAAAAAGCCTTTTTTGCTCTCAATTGCTCCAGGGTAGGCACCTGCTGCATGTCCATATAATTCACTTTCGACCACTTCATCGGGCATGGCTGCACAGTTTAATGCTAGAAAGGTCTGATCACCGCGAGAGCTATATTGATGGCAAGCATTAGCCAATAAATCTTTACCTGTGCCAGTTTCACCAGATATTAATAATGGTTCGCGTTGCATAGAAAAAGCTTTAGCTTGAGCAATGAGCTTTTGCATAACCAAACTTTGGGTAGCAAAAATATCAAAAGCATGCTCCCCCACTACTTTGATTTTTGATAATCGTTTTTTGAGATAATCAATTGATTGTAAAATAAATAGGGTTTTAGACGATCCTATCACTCTTTGCAATAAAAAATGCTGAGAGTTTAAAACAATGATTGTATTATCTTGTTCATCTATATTGATTGTATTATCAAGATTGAAGATCTTTTGATAATCAAATGGTTGATTTAATACTAAAACATAATCAGAAAATAACGCCTTAGCGACATCATTATACGCAACCAGAAGTTGGTTATTATCAATTTCAATGATTGCAACTTGCATAGTTTGCCCACTTTTCACTAAGTTTTACTAAATTATCACGTCGATGTTGCCACTCACAGCTTTTCGTTAATTCTGAATAGGTCATTTTTGTATTGGTTAGTAAACGTTTTGCTTTATCTGATGTTAAAGGATGAACCTTATCTAACGCTGTTAATTGATCTAAAATAGCTAACGCCCCTTGCCGGTTATTACAAGCCAAAAGCAGATCACAGCCTGCGGATAATGCCGCTTGCGCTCGCTCGGCATAATTGCCCATTATTGAAGCACCTTCCATTGATAAATCATCAGAAAAGATGACACCATCAAAATGCAATTGCTCGCGAAGTACTGTTTTAAGCCAATACGATGAACCACTAGCCGGTTTATTATTAAAAGCAGGATAGATAACATGAGCAGGCATAATCGCATCGAGTTTTTTATCAGCAATAAGCTTAGCAAATATTTGCATATCATGTTCAATCAACGATTTTTCACGATCATCAATGGGTGTTTCTTTATGCGAGTCAGCAATTACATGACCATGTCCCGGAAAATGTTTGCCCGTTGTTTTCATACCTGCTGCATGCATACCATCAATCATAGCAGAAGCAACTTGATAAGCGATATTAGCATCTTGATGAAACGAACGAGTACCAATAGCTAAGCAGTCATGACCTAAATCTAAAACAGGTGCATAGCTAAGATCGATATCAAAGGCGATGAGTTCCATAGCAAGTACCCAACCAGCATCAAAAGCTAATGACTTAGCTTGCTCTAGATTATTAAGCACCGCAAAAGATTGTGCAGGAGGAATCGTTGTAAAACCATGCCTAAAGCGTTGAACACGCCCACCTTCATGATCGACCGAAATTAATAAACGCTGTGAAGAAGCCGCTCGAATCTGTTTTATCAATGCCATTAATTGAGCTTGATCTTGATAATTACGACTAAATAAAATCACTCCTGCAACTAGTGGATGTTTCAAAAGCACTTTATCTTCATCGGTTAATGAAGTGCCTTCGACATCAATCAATAATGGTCCCATTTATTCATGTGCCTCTGAAACATTATCTTTATTGGTATTTTGTTGTGAAGGGAAGTCTTTCGATGTTACTCTTGTTAAGATTTCTCCGTTTTGTGTTGATAGCAATTCAACTGAAAGGTTAGCATCATTACTATCAGTTGGTGCTTTATATATAGTTGTAAATAGCACATATCCAGCATTGATTGATTTAGCTAGCCCTATCATCTTACCACGTGACACAAACTTATCATCAGCCGAAATACCTAACGCTTGTTTAGCTTGGTTGGTTGACTGCTTATTGACAACTGTAAACATATTTTGTTTATTCATCAATTGATGTAATGCGTCATCAATTTGATTTGTTACAAGATAATCACCACTACGATTTTGAATGTCACTAATTAAAATAATTTTATTGTCATTATTTGAAAGTGACACGTGTAATATTTTATTTACAAATGGTGATAATATAGTGTTCCAATCAGTTTGTTTAACGATCTGAGGAGGTGTTTCAATCACTCCAGTATCATCTGGTTCAGTGACATCAACGGGTGGTTTTACTTCAACTTTTTGGGTATGACTAATAAGATGACAACCCGCTAATACACAAGTCATTGCACTAATAACAAATAGACGTTTTATCCGTTTCATATAATAGTTAACCTACTAATCGACCTAAGTTTTTGCCACCTAATAAATGCATATGAATATGAAAGACTTCTTGCCCTGCATCTTTATTACAATTCATGATTAAACGATATCCGCTTTCATCAATGCCTTCTTGTTTTGCAATTTTAGCTGCGACAATCATCATATGCCCTAATAACGTTTCGTCTTGTTCAGTGATATCATTTATGGTTGGAATAAGTTTGTTAGGAATAATTAAAATATGTGTTGGCGCTTGAGGAGAAATATCTCGAAATGCGGTCACTTTGTCATCTTGAAAAACGATATCGGAAGGGATTTCTCTTCGAATAATTTTGCTAAAAATAGTTTCCTGAGCCATCAAACTTCTCCTTTTATACAAACGTCTATGCGTAAAATTGATATATACTGACAAGCATAACACATTTTAATAGCAAAAATGTATAGAAATCGTTACATATTTAAAATACATTTTTATATAAAAAACGCCAAAAACTGTGTAAATTTTATTTATTATTTAAATGATATGCATAGTTTGTAAAATAGTTAACCAACACCTTAAAAACACTCAGGTATACAACTGATTATATTCATCTTTTATATTTTACGTTCCAGATATAATATGAAGCTATATCTTCTGTTAAAAACTAAGATAAAACAGAAGTTTCCTTCATAAAAAAGTAAAACAAGTCCTCAAATCAACTGATTATATTCATTTGTCAAATATGATAAGTTGATATATAATGCCCCGTCGATTTCAACCGCCTATTTTCATGTTCCTTGCTTTCAATGGGTTGCGGTTGCCCCGACAGAAAGCTGATTAATCCGTAGGGAGCGATAATGCGTCATTACGAAATAGTATTTATGGTTCACCCAGACCAAAGTGAACAAGTGCCAAGTATGATTGAACGTTATACTGGTACGTTAACCACTGATGGTGGCAAAATCCATCGTCTAGAAGATTGGGGTCGTCGTCAATTAGCCTATCCTATCGAAAAACTGCACAAAGCACACTATGTGTTAATGAATGTTGAAGCAACTCAAGAAGCTGTTAATGAGCTTGAAGATAACTTCCGTTTCAATGATGCAGTAATTCGCAGTTTAATTATGCGCACCAAACACGCTGTAACTGAAACTTCACCTATGTTAAAAGCGAAAGATGAGCGTCGTAGCTCTGAAGAAGATTTTAACGAAGCAAACATGGACGATGATTCCGACGAATAATCGTTTAGTGTTATCGGGTATTGTAAAAAAAACACCGATACGAAAAATCAGTCCAAGTGGGATTTCGCATTGTCAATTTTATTTAGAACATGTTTCTGAGCAGATTGAAGCAGAACTCACAAGGCAAGCATGGTGCATCATGCCTGTAATTGCTAGTGGACAACAAGAGTTAAGTTACGTAAAAAAAGGCAGTAGAGTTTTAGTTGGTGGATTTATAAGTACCCACACTAAACGTAATCAAACAAGCCAACTTGTTTTACATGCTGACCAAATTAAACTATTAGGAGAATAGCCAAATGGCACGTTATTTCCGTCGTCGCAAATTCTGCCGTTTTACTGCAGAAGGCGTTAAAGAAATTGATTATAAAGATGTTTCTTTATTAAAAAGCTATATCACAGAAAGTGGTAAAATTGTACCAAGCCGTATTACTGGTACAAGTGCAAAATATCAACGTCAATTAGCTCGCGCTATCAAACGCGCTCGTTACTTGGCATTATTACCATACACTGACAACCATCAGTAATTAGCAACAGAGGGAACATATAATGCAAATTATTCTACTCGATAAAGTTGCTAATTTAGGCAGCTTAGGTGATCAAGTTAATGTTAAAGCGGGTTATGCGCGTAACTTTTTGATTCCACAAGGTAAAGCAGTAGCAGCGACTAAAAAGAATATCGAATTTTTTGAAGCTCGTCGTGCTGAATTAGAAGCAAAACTTGCTGAGACATTAAAAGCCGCTGAACAACGCGTTGCTGAAATTAATGCACTTGGTAAAGTCACTATCACTTCTAAAGCTGGTGATGAAGGCAAATTATTCGGTTCAATCGGTACTCGTGATATCGCAGATGCAGTTAAAGCTCGTGGTATTCAAGTATCAAAAAGCGAAGTTCGCCTGCCAAATGGTGTACTGCGTACTACTGGCGAACACGAAGTGTTCTTCCAAGTACACAGTGAAGCTTTTGCTAAAGTTATTGTTGAAATTATTTCTGAATAATTATCACTCAATACAAATAAAAAAACCCGTTAATAAAACGGGTTTTTTTATTATCTATTTTCGGTACAATAACAAGCCAAATAAAAATTCATTGAATTATTGCACATCACTAGATGCTATTAAAAAGCAACTATCTAACAATAATTGATTTTCCTCTACCCCGAATATCTGACACCGCTTCCGGTTTATTGTCAGTGATTTTTATGGCTTGAATATCACCGCTAAAATCTTGCTGCTTAAACTGATAACCCATCTGTTTGAGTTGATCTTTTAAATCTTCTGGCACTCTATTTTGAAAACGCTCAATAAAGATAAGATTAGTTGGTAATAACTGATGATGATAACGCGGAGCATCTATTGCTGCTTTTAATGACATATGATTATCAAAGACATTCGTCACCACTTGGAAAATTGAAGTAAAAATCCTTGAACCGCCCGGTGTACCAATAACTATTGCAACATCATTATTTTTAATAAATATACTTGGCGTCATAGAAGATAAAGGGCGTTTATTTGGCTCGATTGCATTAGCATCTTTGCTCACAACACCAAACTGATTAGCAACACCAGGTTTACTACTAAAATCATCCATCTCATTATTGAGTATAATACCTGTACCTTCTATTACAACCGCCGAACCAAACCAGCCATTGAGCGTATATGTATTAGATGCCGCATTGCCCCATTTATCCACAATAGAAAAATGCGTTGTCTGTAATTTTTCGCGATTATTGTCTAAACCAGGTTTAACTTGTTCAGTAATCGAAATAGCTTTTGGATTAACTTGCTTAGCTCTTTGCGCTAAATAATTAGCATCAATCAATTGCGTAACGGGTACAGAGATAAAATCAGGATCCCCCATATATTCAGCCCGATCAGCAAAAACACGTTTTTCTATTTCTGCTAATAAGTGAATATATTGTGGCGAATTCACTTTCACATCTTTGAACTCATTCGCAAGATCTTGTTTCATTAATAAGAGTTGAATTAAACCAACACCACCTGAACTTGGCGGAGGGGCGGTAACAATTTGCATATCTTGCCATTTAGCAACTAAAGGATCTCGCCATTTAGCCTGATAATTTGCCAAATCGTTTTCCGTAATTAAACCGTCATTTTTTTCCATCTGTTGGGCAATTAATTTGGCTGTTTCGCCTTTATAAAACCCATCACTACCTTGGTTTGCAATACGCGCTAAGACTTTGCCAAGTTCGGGCTGTTTAAATACCTTTCCTGCTTGCATAGCATCAAAGTATTGCTTAAAGTGACCATTAGCAGGTGCAAGCTCGGCTGCTTCTTGATAACGTTTAACTAGCTGTTTATCTACGGTAAACCCTTCATTAGCAAATCGAATAGCCGGCGCCATCACCTCTTTCCAAGATAATTTACCAAAACGTTGATGCACCGCCCACATACCAGCAACCGTTCCTGGCACTCCCGAGGCTTTGTAAGAATATAAACTTAAATTAGGGATCACATTTTTATGTTCATCAAGATACATATCTCTATCAGCTTTGCTTGGTGCAACTTCACGATAATCAATAAAATAAGGCTTACCATCCATCCAAAGGGTCATAAAGCCCCCACCACCAATATTACCCGCTTCAGGATAAGTAACAGCAAGAGCAAAAGCGGTAGCCACGGCAGCATCAGCCGCATTTCCACCTTTTTTTAAAATTTCTTGTGCAGCAATGGCACCATAATAATCGGGCGAAGCAACTGCACCAGCTTCTAATTTTTGTGTTACGTTTTCGACAGCAAGTACTTGTTGGCTTATCAGTAAAAATACAATAAAGTAGCAATACTTTATCAACTTACGTTTAAGATAAAACATTTTGCACCTCCTAATAAAAGTATTATTTATCGTACCCACTTAACAGCAAAATACATGAATCACATTAATAAATCATGTAACAATCGGTTAAGGGGAATCATCAATATAACATAGAAAATAAAAATGTTGAGCAAATATTGATCAGATAGCCACAATGCAATCGATGATAATAAAATTCATCTACATAGAGCTACCTATCTATCTTATTTGATGAACATAAGTGAGAAATAATTAAATTTTGCTAGGAAATGTTATTAACAGGTGTCAAGGATGATGTATTTTCTTAACATGATTAGTCATAAAAAACATAATCCGTTTAAATAAGGCTGATTTTTGTAAAAAAGTTTCAGGAAACACGACGTTTAAGTAAAAAAAGTAGTAAATTTAGTCGAAATAATTGCTTGACCCTCATAAAAAGAAGCATAATTGATCTTTATGATTATAAATAAAAAAGAGCGTAACCCATTTAATTAAAGTGCGTACGCTCTTATCTAAAACATAAAAAAACTAAGCTGTTTGAATTTGACTTTCTGATTTACCTTGCTCATCTTTATACAATTTATTGTCATATAATTTGACAAAAGGAATATAAATTAGCAAAGCTAAAATAGCTGAAAATATGGCAACAATAGCCGCTTTATAATCACCGCCAGTGCTAATAAATGCCCCTAATCCCATTGGCGATGGCCATGGAATTAATGCGATGATTGGATGAATAAAACCGGTATTAATAGCCAGATAACCTAATGTTCCGCAAGCCATAGGTGCTAAGAAAAAAGGCAGTGCTAAATAAGGATTGTATACAATCGGCATACCAAAAATAACTGGTTCGTTGATATTAAATATTGCTGGCACTACAGATGCTCGTCCTAAGATTTTTAGTTGGCTAGACTTAGCAAAAAACGCAATAAAGAATGTCATTAATAAGGTAGAACCTGATCCCCCTAAAATCACGAGTGAATTATTAAATTCACCTGCAAAAGGAATATGTGCTCCCGCCGTATTTTCAGTCATATTAGTTAACATAATCGGGGTAATAAATGCCCCAATAATACTCGCACCATGAATTCCAACCACCCATAATGCATGAATTAAAAATAGGATAACCATAATACCCAACCAACTTTTAGTGAGATTGGTTACAAAAGCAAATGGTACGGCAATAATATTGAAAATATCAGTGCCAAAATAGATCAAAATACCATTAAGAACGATCACAAAAAAAGCAATCACAAAAGTTGGGATCAGTGCAGTAAAGGAACGTGAAACACCTAATGGTACTGTTTCAGGCATTTTCACAACCCAGTTGCGTCTGACGCATAAAAAATAGAGATGAGTCGCCACAATAGCCATAACGATGGCAATAAATATCCCCGATGTCCCCAACCGAAAGACAAAGGGTTTTAAGCGTAGCCCATTAAAGACTAAATTACTTTGATCATTGAGTAAGGTAATCACACCATTTTGCATAATTAATTCAGGCAAGGTCATGAAAAATGCAAAAACGGATAACATCGCCCCATTGAGAGCATTAACTTTAAGACCGGTTTCTTCCGCTTCGATCTTAGTCATTTCATAACCAACAACAAAGTTAAAATAGAGGGCTAAAATACCAATTGTTGCTGTATTAGCAATCATATAGAGATCACTGACTCTAAAAAAAGTATTTTCAAAAAAGCCTTCTAAACCCGTAAATGTCATTGGCAACGTATTGAATACTAAAAACATGGAGCCAACAATAGAAAAAGGTACTGACGCCATTCCCGCCGCCATTACAGCTCGAACAATTTTAAATTGTGATATTTTCGCCATGGGCGTCATCAGGTATTTCTGTAAAATAACAAATCCCGTATTCATTTTGTTTTCCTCATCTAATTAATAAATTCTTCGTAAGCTTGGATTCTTTTGAAATGCAAATCCTGATTATGTTGAATTTTATTTAACTTGCTAAGCATTAAGGTGATAATGATTAGGCTTACCGTCAGTAACACCATTAATACATGTAAAGCATCTGGCGTCTGTTTTAAAAATGGAAAAAAGAAGTGATACAAAGGGGTATAGAGCGTAATCATTAGTGTCACAAAAACTATCGCTAAGACACGATAAAATAACCTTGCATAAGGCAATTTATTGCAGTGATTTCGATAAAGTTTAATTTGTTCCCATGTGGTGAGTATGCCTAAAACAAAAAGAGCAAGCGGTAAAATCGCTACCATCGACAATGACCCCATTAAAAAGGTTGCCCAATAAAGATTCAAAAATAAAAAAAATGCGACGGTATAGCGAATCGCTAAAAATCGATTAAAATAGAGATTGGTTAGGCTGATTTTTTTATGCATTGTTAGCTTTTGTGTCATTATGCCACTCCTTATTTAGCCCTTTAATGTTGTTTCTAGCTCATGATGTTTTTCATATAGGTGTAACATTTCAATCGCCATTTCTCGAAAACTCATGGTTGTCATTAAGTGATCTTGTGCATGCACCATAATAATTTCCATCGTGATTTTGATGCCATTTGCATAATTTTGCAGTAATTGTGTTTGTGAATGGTGTGCTTGTAAGATCTCTTTATTTGCTTCTTCAAGCAATTGATTGGCGGTAATAAAATCGGCTTGTCTCATCGCCTTAAAAGCATCGTGAATTTTAGTTTTAGCATTACCACTATATAAAATAATATTAAAAGCGATAAGTTGAATATCCTCTGAGCTCATTTCCTGATTCATTGCTATACCCCTTTTTCAATAAGTTGGATAAAAAGTTGTTTAAATTGGTGAAAATTATGTGTTTTCAATAATTTTGATTGCATTTCTAAATCATCAATCAAGTTAACAATCGCTTTTGTCATCATCGCAAGAGTCGGATTTTGATAAATCGAGGGGGAAATCATAAAGATAAATCGGATTTGTGGGTAATTATCATCCCAAAATACACCATCAGGGATTATTGCAATGCCAATTTTAGGCAATTTTCCCACAGGCATTGCTGGATGTGGCACAACAATGGTTGGGCTAAAGAAAATATCGCCTAATCGCATACGGTTTTCCATTTGCTTTATCATCTGTTGTTTATAATCGCTAGTTTCATTTAGCGCTAAAAGATCAAGTAAACAATTTAAAACTTGTTCTTTACTTTGCGGCTGTTCACATCGGTAAAAATAATCAGCGGATAAATCATCTACCATTTGCAAAGCATCAATAACATGATCTAAACAGCTTGAGGTTAATATTGGCTCTTTATGTGTCGAAATAAGCATATTAGGTGACGAAAGATGACGGCGAATTTTTTGTACATCATCTTCGGTAAAAAATACTGAAACATGAAAAACTGGAACTTTAAATACTTTTGATGAAAGATCCACTGACGAGATAATAAAATCAATCTTTTCTAATATCTTCGGCTCAATTTCATAATATCCTTGCGTGGCAACAATTTTGATTCTTTCATTAAATTCACATTCAACGCGATTTTTTAGTAGTTGGGCACTACCAAGGCCTGTTGCACAAATAATTAATACTTTGGCTTTTTGTTCATTTTTCAGTTTTTCAATCGAAGCTAAAAAGTGCAAAGTTAAATAGCCCCATTCATCATCATGAATAGTAAATTTTTTAAGCTCAGGAAGCTGGCTAAGGTAATTTTTAACTAACTCAAACAATTCTGGAGAATTGGCTTTAATTTCATTAAGCAATGGATTTTTCAGTTTAATATGTTGCTTTAAGCGAACAATCATCGGTTTTAAGTGTTGGATAATGCCGTTTTTCAATTGCTCATCATTTAAAAATAAATATCCCGTTTCTTGTTCTATCTTGATGAGTAAATTAGTCAAAGATGAATATAACTCAGCATCAAAATCATTTTGGCAAAAATTTGATTTACTCATTAAATGTAAAGTTAAATACATTTGTTCTTCTTTTGGAAAACAAAAACCTGTTACCTTTTCAATTCTATTAATAATCTTTTTAGCGACTTGATATTCCAAAGTATTTTTTGTCGATTGTGACATATCAAGATTTTGAATAGAAAGCCCTGACTGTAAGCGTTTAATGCTTAATGACAGATGTAACACGATATTTTGCATCATCACGTCGGATAATTTTATTTTTGCCTCACGGCATTCATCTAAAATAATAATGGTTAACGAATCAAAACTAATGACATCACTAAAGTTATTTAAATACGTTAGATGCTGCAAAAGATTAATCGAGCCATCATGGAAAAAATAGCTCAAAATGAAATGTCGTTTTGCTTTTTCCTCGCCCTCAACATAAAACAAGGATTGATTTTTTTTGACCGTCAGACCATACGGTTTAAGTTGATGCTTAATTTCTAAAATATCTTTATTAAGTTGGGAAGAACTAATAAATAATCGCTCTGATAATGCCTCTATATCAATTTTTTGACATTCTAACAATAACAGATTAAGAATATGATGTTTTCTTTGAGTTGCTTCTCGACAATTCGCTTGTTCTTCATTGCGATCTAATAGATGATGTTCAATTAGAAATAAATTGAAAGCAGTTCTATCTTTAATTTGTAGTTGGTAGCCATAACCTTGTTTACTAACGATAGCTCCACCATGGCTTTCGACCAATGGTTTTAAATCATGAAGATAAGTGCGAACAGTGCGATCTGATAATGATAGCTCAGTTGCTAACCACGCACTACTTTTGAATAAGTTTTTAGAACGAACCAATAAACTAATAAGGTTACGTTGTTTATTTTTAATCACAATTATCCAAACCTGTGCCAACTAAAACCATATTGTTAATAATATAGTGACGGTTTTCACTTGTTAGGTAATCACGCCACAGCCCCAGCCAGATAATAAGGCGCTGCCATTTGGCAAACGCCAAACCTATATCTAAAACAAAAATTCATTGAAATTATTGGATATTATCCTCAATTAACTTGGCTAATTGTTCAATGCCCGATTGAATGGGTATATAGGCCTGAAAAGGAATACTGACAACAGGCTTACCCACTTCATCACCCAAACTTTTCAATTTATCAAACATCATCATCGTTTGGGGACTAATTAAAAAAAGTGAAAAATCACTATTTTTAATCATATTCGCCCCTTCAGTTGCTGATACCGCATCAACCGAAACCGCTTTATCTTTGCTAGCAAAATATTCTGTCACTTTTTTTGCCATTAATGATGATGACATCCCTGCGGCACAAATAATTAATGCTTTTTTCATAAATTCTCCTAAAAATAGTTATATGCTTTATAAAACTTCACCATTAGACTCAATGACTTTTTTAAACCATGCAAATGAGGCTTTGCGACTACGTTTTAGTGTGCCGTTGCCTTTGTTGTCTTTATCAACATAGATAAATCCATAACGTTTTTCCATTTCGCCAGTCCCCGCTGAAACAAGATCAATACATCCCCAAGGGGTATATCCCATCAAATCGACACCATCTTCTTCAACAGCTAGCTTCATTTGTTTTATGTGATCACGTAAATATTCAATACGATACAAATCTTGCACCGAACCATCGGCTTCTACTTTGTCATAAGCCCCAAAGCCATTTTCTACAATAAACAATGGAAGCCTATACATATCAGTCAACCAATTTAACGTATAACGTAATCCCTCGGGATCAATTTGCCATCCCCAATCAGACACCTTGACATATTGATTACCAATCAGATCGGTTTTTTCGTTATATTCATAGCTTTCATTATCTTCTTTTTTCCTAATTGCATTAGACATGTAATAGCTAAAACCAATGTAATCAACGCTGCCGCTTTTCAAAATCTCAAGATCTTGATCGGTGATATCAAGTTGAAAATCTTTACGTTGCCAATATTTTTTAATGTGGTTTGGATACTCACCATGGACATGCACATCAGCAAAAAAGTATTTACGCTCCATCGCCTTTTGTGCCATTAAAATATCACCGGGTTTACTGGTCTCTGGATAGATTGGTATCATTGCTAACATACAACCTATTTCAAAATCAGGGTTAATGGCATGACCAATTTGCACCGCTTTAGCACTGGCAACTAATTCATAATGTGCAGCTTGATACATGATCTGCTCGCGATCGTCGCTTTGTTTATAGAAAATACCTGAGTTAGTAAATGGTGCAAAATCTTCATTAAAGTTAGCCTGATTATTAATTTCGTTGAAAGTCATCCAATATTTGACTTTATTTTTATAACGATCAAAACAGACCTCGGCAAAACGCACAAAAAAATCAATTAATTTACGATTGCAAAAGCCACCATATTCAGTAACAAGATAATAAGGCAATTCAAAATGGGAAAGGGTAACAACTGGCTCAATATTGTATTTTAAGCATTCATCAAAAAGATCATCATAAAATTTTAATCCTTCTTCATTTGGTGCAAGTTCATCACCTTTTGGAAAGATACGCGTCCACGCAATAGAGGTTCTAAAACATTTAAAACCCATTTCGGCAAAGAGTTTAATGTCATCTTTATAGTGATGATAAAAATCAATAGCGTCGTGATTTGGGTAATATTCACCGTCAATAACACCTTCAGTAATTTTTCGATAGCTTTTAGGTGAACCCACCGTCATCACATCAGCGACACTCACTCCTTTACCACCGACTTGCCAAGCCCCTTCTAATTGATGAGCTGCAACGGCACCTCCCCATAAAAAATCTTTTGGTAAACCTTTATTATTCATAATCAAGTACCTGTGTTTATTGAGAATTCAACTTTAGTATAAAAGGAAAAAAATAGAATTACTAACCAACTTTTTCCGTATTGATCAGGAAAAATATAAGTATATTTTGGAGGAAAGTTATGAATTAATATTAGTAAGGTGAGTTACTTTTTTTGATATTTAGAACTTTATCGACACACGATAAAAATAATTTTAAATTTTAAATAATTAAAGCAAAATTTTAAATAAATTCTTCAAACTCATCAGCCTATTTCGAGGGAACAAACTCGATAATATGGTATTGAGCAATGTAATGAATATAAAATGGATCTTCCTTTATGATTAAAATTGCTATTTCTTGCTTTCTACTTAGCAAAGAATCATTCCGCCTGTGCGCGGAACTTTTCGACCTGATGCTATAAAATGTCCCAACTCGTAATGGCTTTACAGATAACTAATATATTGCTGTTAATTACGTTTTACTTCGTTAATAAGTTTAACGTAAGTCAGAGAAAAATAAACAGCGTTTATTTCTAACTAGGATAAAAAAGAAAACCAATATAATAAATCCGTTTTTACTTGTGATAGAAATAACCTAATCCTAACTTATTTTATTCTCATAAAAGTAATGATTAGTAAAAAAATTAGGATGATATAAATTATTTCTATCGAATTATTATTTAACTGGGTTGCCTAATGATTATTTACGTTGCCATTTACCATCTTCACCCTTGTGGTAAACCTTTTCGACTGCTGCCCAAGCCACTTTAAAAGCAATCGTTTCGGGATCACTATTATCACGTCGCTTATGCGGATCTTGATATTCCTTAATCGCGCTATTGAATGCTTCTTTAAAAATATCTTGCGCATGCTCAGGCAAAACATGGCGTACTGAATCGGGTAAATCTTCACGAGTTTTATATGGCATATTACATTCCCTCATAAATTAATCTTAGATGACTGAAAATTTAAAATGGTAATGGTAAAAATAGCACTCCAATGAATGTATTCCCATTTATAAAATAATACAAGTGCTAATTTCATTTAAGAACCCGCTGATGTGATCTAACGAGTCGGAATACCTCACATTGTTGATAGTAATTTCTGCAATGACAGTAATGCATATACCTAACGCCATCTCCCATAAGCGATATGGCGTCTATATCATAAAAAATCACCGTTATCGATTGGCTAAATATTTATGGTCAGTCGTCCGATCGTTTATAATCAACAAACAAAGAACAAAGCCAGATTGAAGATAAATTAAGACAGCAGGCTAAATTTTTGTAAAAAATATTCAGGATTCTATACCGTTTCGTGATTACTTAGCACTTCGCAGTATCTATTTGTTAAAACGTGTAATAATCATCGTATCAATCAAATACTCACAAAACCTGCACGTTAACAAACAAATGGGAAAAACGAAAAAAATACATACTTTAATGGTGATGTGATGTTCGCTTTTTAGATTATATTTTTGTAAAAAATATTCAGGATTCTATACCGTTTCGTGGTTAATTAACACTTCGCAGTATCTATTTGTTAAAACATGTAATAACCATCGTATCAATCAAATACTCACAAAACCTGCACGTTAACAAACAAATGGGAAAAACAAAAAAGATATATACTTTAATGGTGATGTGATGTTCGCTTTTTAGATTATATTTTTGTAAAAAATATTCAGGATTCTATACCGTTTCGTGGTTAATTAATACTTCACCGTATCTATTTGTTAAAACATGTAATAATCATCGTATCAATCAATGCCAGAATTATTACGAATAATTGAGAATAAACATCGCAATTCATTATTTCAACTTCATATTTTATTAGAAATAGTCGTTAAAAGATAATAAAGTATTAACACAATGAATTTATAAAGCCAAAATTAAGGAAATAAATAATGAAAAAAAAATTTTTAACCGTATTGATTGCTGGATTTTTGATGATTGGCTGTGATGACAAATCAACCGAAAACAAAACACAACAACCCACAGCTGCTTCAGAAGTTAAATCTTCTGAGTCTAAAACTACTGAAGATGTTTCACAACAATTCGCCCTGAAAGCACGTAAAGGTAATATATGGCTAGACGTTTTTAATACTAATGTTTCCCAAGCTGCAGAAGCATTAAGAGGACGAGGCAATATGACTTCTTCTCTTTATCATCTTGATGACAAAGTCGGGAGATTTTTAAAAAGCGTCAATGATAAAAACGGTAAAATTGATGTTAATTATGTGAAAAAAAATCCAACGAAACTATTTATCGGTTATCACCCAACACCAGAAGTTCTTGATGAATATAAACAATTGATTACTGAGTTATTAGCATTTAAACCAGAGTTACCCGAACTTGATGCCGTAGGCAAAGCATTAAGTGATAAATACATTGAAATAGGATTAGCTTATGACCAGATAGCTAAATATTATTTAGATAATGAGTATAAATTGGATGACTTTGCCAAATTACCTGAACTGTTAAATAATCTTGACACGCTTTATAACCAATATATTGAAGCAAAAAGTGTTGCTTTAGCAGCTTATGGTAAATTATACAAAGAAATCCACGCATTTCAAAAATCAGAAATAAAAAACAAAGGGTTAACTCTTAACTACAATTGCATGGAAATCATGGATTTATCTGAAGATATTGTTGCGTTAATCAATGAAAGCTTTAACGAAAACAACCAGTTTAAAAATCTCGATAAATCTGACCTTGAACAAAAAATTCAGCAAATAGAATCCATAACCAATGAATTAATGACGAATAAAGGCAAGAGTAAATTAATTAAACAACAAGGTTTAAACGATATGTATTATGACCGTTTTGTTGATCGTTTACCTAAATTGATTAATCAAATGAAAGTAGTTTTAAAAAATTTACAGACCAATACTATAGAAAGAGAAGTTGATTCTTTGAATAGCGAACTTAAAAGTGTAATTAGCGGCTATAATCAAGTAATCAATTAAAAATAGATAAACATCGTTTCATTGCTAACATTTTAGTCATTATCAATGACAATAAATAGTGGTATAAATAACAACGGTGTAAATATTACACCGTTTGCAATGCATGAATTTTGGTTAAATAACCATCTTCATATCATTATGTAGTTGGTTATGTAGCTGAATGTAAATAGAGTTCAATATTTAATCTGCGTTGATATTCATTTTTTATTTTGCGCTGCCGATGAAACTGCACCAATAAACACAACATCACTTGACGAATTTAACGCAGTTTCAACCGAATCTTGAATCACACCGATAGCGATCCCAATGCCAATCACTTTAGCTGAAATTTCGTTAGGAATACCAAACATACTACACGCGACAGGAATAAGCAGTAAAGATCCCCCCGCAATTCCCGATGCCCCACAAGCACATACTGAAGTTACAATACAAAGTAATACCGCAGAATAGATATCAACATGTATACCAGCACTAGCCGGCATTGAATTAACTGTGGCTAAAGTTAACACCGTTATAGTAACAGCCGCTCCCGACATATTAATTGCTGCGCCTAATGGCACAGCAACGGTATAGGTATCTTCATCCATGTTATATTTTTTACAAATTTCCATATTGACAGGAATATTTGCTGCTGAGCTACGTGTAAAAAAAGCAGGAATCGCACTTTCTTTTAAAGTAGTGAATACAAGTGGATATGGATTTTTTCGCATAACTAGATAAGCAAGTAATGGATTGATAACCAATGCAACAATCACCATGCAAGAAACTAATACAATTAATAAATGAGCATATTTTTTCAGCTCATCAAAACCTGTTTCGGCTAATGTTGAAGCGATAAGTCCAAAAACTCCTAAAGGCGCAAATCGGATAATAATTCTGACAATAAATGAGATAGCATAAGACAGATCATTCATCATTGTTTTAGTGCTTTCACTAGCGTGCCTTAGTGCTAAACCAATACCAACTCCCCATACAATAAGACCAATATAATTTGCATTTATCAGCGCATTGACAGGATTGTCGATCATTTTGCCTAATAACGTTTTTAACACCTCGGTAATGCCATTAGGCGGAGAAAGCTCAAGGTTATTTAGTGTGTCACCAAATGAAATTTGCGATGGGAATAAAAAACTAGCAATGGTTGCTAATAGTGCAGCTAACATCATTCCAACAAGATAAAGGGTAATTAACGATCTCATATTCGCCTGTTTACCATGCTGATGGTTGGATATTGATGCAATCACTAAAATGAGCACAAGTATAGGAGCTACCGATTTTAAGGCATTAATAAATAGTCCACCTATAAGAGACATTCCTAATGCGGTATCTTTCGATACTGCGGCGAGAATAATACCAAATATTAAGCCCAATAAAATCTGCGGTATCAACCCTACTTTTAAGTAAAAACGAACCAACGGATGAGAAGAATGAGTCATAATATTCCTTGTTTATTAAAATAAAGGCAAAACAATAACATAATTCAACATTATGTTTATAGAAAATAATCATCATCATAATGTTTTTTTATATATCACTTTACATAATGATTAAATTTAATTATTCATTGCTTTTATATTAGACATATTTTAGGTGTTCTAATCAATTTTCAAAAAATAACCATCTTACTTAAGTAATTCAAGTAATTGTTTTGCTTTGTTTACTGCCACTGATTTTGCTTTTGCTTGGGCAATATCCGCTAATCCTTGCCATTGAGAATCAAGTTCAGTTAGATAACCGCGCCTAGTTGCCTCTTTCAAATAAGGGGCATAGGTTAATGACATATCTAAAATCCGATTGATCCAAACAGGTATTTTTTCACCTTGTTTTACTAGATTTCCAACAAACTTAATGCATTCAATTAATACTGGACAAAATATTGGCAATAAACTTGGTCTTTTTTCTAGTAATCGAATTAATTTAGCGGGGCTTAAATCAGGATAATCGAGAAACAACATAATAGCTTTACGCATGGTATCTGCATCAATGATTCCTTTTTTAACATTTTTTTCAAAAATAAAATTTGCTTTATAAGTATCACTGTCTTGAGCCAACAATCCGATAATCACTGTCACTAACGATTTTGAAAAAATCAGATTATCTGTGTTTAAAAAAATCAAATTATATTTACTTGATAATGGTCCATCGTTATTTTCTTGCCAATTACGTGTTTTTTCAACAACAAGTAACTGTTTGTTAATACACCAATGTAACCAAACTCTTGATTGAAAATTAGGTATAACTTGTTGATCTTTTGATAATGCTGGGTAAGCTTCGCATTGGAATTCGTATTCTAAATCATAATACCAATCATTTTTTACTATGTGGAAAACTTGGTTAGACACATTGGGGAGTTTTAAAGTAAACATTAGTGATTTAGCCAATGCTTTAGAAAAGCGTGATGATTGATCTATTACAGGCTTACTAATAGTAATTGAAACATTATCTTCAGGCACAACTTTAGCCTTTTGCGGTTTTGACCATACTTGTTCAAAATCATCAGGAGCTCGCATCGATACGTCTTGTTTTAAAGGGGCGATTTTAGGTAGTTTTTCAACTATGGCTTTTGCTTTCTTAATCGCATTAGCACTCCCCTCTTTACTGGCTAACATTCTGATGCCAAATAATTGCAATTGATTGGCATCGGCTATGCCTTGATCGACAGCATATTGAACTTCTGGTAAAAACTCAGCTATCGCATCAACAGTTTCAAGCGTGCCAGATAACAGTCTCGGCGCTTTACATGATGCGATGATTAATTGATCCAAAATAGGCCAAACCACCGAAAGAATGCCTTGTTTTGCAATATCGGTTAATACTGATACCAAACTAGCTATACGACAAGGAACCTGACTAAACCGCTCCAGTAACAAAACATCTGCCACACCAGGAATAAGCAAACCTCTTTGCCATGCATCATTCACGGCTTGAGCCATATTGCTAGCCACATAAGGCGAATTAGCGCGTTGCATAGCTAACAATGTCATTGCAGAACGTGCATCAAAAGGAGAACGTCTGTTAACAATTTGCTGGAACTCAAAACCTTGATGGTAATCTGTTGCCCAATCAATATCTGACGGTATTGCACTATCGTTCCATAACGGAAAAATAGCAAGAATTTTTGTAAATCCGTTATTTCCAATACGTTTAGGAAAATAATTTAATGATTGTGGCAGGGACAGTACGTCTTCAATATAAGTATTTAACGCTAATTTAGGTTCGATTACTGGATCGTCCAGATACTGTAATACTAAAGAGCCAGCATCAATTGGCATTTTTTGTCCTGATTGCAAAACGACTGCAACATTTAACTTCTTGAGTTTTTCTATCGTTGATGATGTTTGTGTCGAAACATCAAGACGAGTCAAGGCTAAAAACAGATCCGCCTCTAATGCATCAATTTTCAACTGTTGATAAATCGCTAATCGTTGACTAAGATCATCCACTGTTATTGAAAGATCACTCATGCTTGGTGTCGACAGTAAACAAGGTATTTTGCCTAAGTTTTTACAAACAATATAATCGCGTGCTGTCAATAAATCAGACAAGTATTTATGATACGGAATCTCTTCGCCTTTACGCCAATAAAATAGAAAGCCAAGAAGCCGGTCAACCCGCAATTTTATACCAGCTAAACTCGCTTTTGCAGCTTGAGGATCGTGATAAGCAATAATATTGGCTACAGCTAAAAATCTTTCCGTCACACTATCATGACCAGATATGTTTCTTTTTACTAATTCAGAGGCTAACTCAGTTAATACATCAGGGGAAATAGGCTCTAATTCAAAAGGTGGTAATTGCCAAAGTGGCGGTGTTGGTTGCCAAAGTTGTTGTAATTCGGAGGAATTAGATTGTATGGTATGATTATCAAGATGCCACTTTGTAATTAGTTTGCTAGTTAAAGCCACAATTGACTCATCAGTTTGGTCAAGTAATAGGTTTAACAAAGGCATAAACAAATCAGCATTTTTGGGCTTTTTGCGATTTAGAGCAATCTTTAACACTAATTTTTTGACCGATTTTATTTTAGATGATAAGCATGCCGTCATCACTTCAACTAATAACTCATCATCAACAAAGGGGATTAAAACGGGTGCTAATCGATTAATGATTGCTGATTCACCCATGGCTAGTAATGGAATTAAAACAGGTACTCGCTGACACAATTCAGCATCGGTAACACCTAAATCATAAAGTGTATCTAACCATACTTTACGATCTATAGGACGAATAGCGATATCTAAGGCTAAAAAAATTAACTCTTTTGCTTGCTCTCGGTCAAGCCAACCTAATGTTACCCCCAAGCGAAACACTTCACTAAAAGACCCTGTAGCAGGTGTATTTAACGCAATAGCAATTTGAATATGTTCGATAAATCGACGCTGACATTGAGCTATATTTGGAGGGATTTTATCGTAAAAAGGGTCGACAATATCAGCATCATGAATAGCAACTGAAAAATGCTTTACAACATCACAACCACGCATAGCAACCGCCGCATACAACGTCCAATCGGCGATATAATTTTGATTTTCAGGAATAATCAAATTTAAACGATCTACCAACTGAACAGCAAGATCTGTAGGCGCAGACGCTTGTTGCACAAAATTTTGTGCATAATTCTCACCACGTTCAATAATAACCGGCAATAACAAAGATGAATAAGTATAATGAGCAAGTTTTAACGCTCGGCTCACTGATACCCCAATCCGAATGGCGTACAAAGCTAAATATGCTTTATTACACTTAACATAATCTTGCCATTGAAAAGCGTTACCAACTTTGACATAGTCACCCCATTTGCCACTTTTTAATCCTAAAAGTGCAATCTTTTGCTGCTCTTTGCTACCTAGCGGTTGTTGTAAAATATTGTCAGCTGTGACATTGTTCCAATTCAAAGAAGTAAAAATCGCTTCGGCTTTCACTAAGTTAGCATTCATAAATATTTTCCTTAATTTGCACTGCTAAAATATGTTTACACGGTCCTTTTTTGAGTTGATGATTCAGATACCATGAGCAAGTACATTGTGATATCATTTTACTATTCTGCCTAACAAAACGGACACGATAGTCTTCGTTATTCGAGTGAACCATCCATGTGTTTTCATCAACCCGATCAATACATTTAATCAATTGATAAGCCGATTTTAAACGCGGATTATCTTTAATAAGTCGATTAGGATCTTCAGGCAATTGACGATGAAAATAGCCATTTTGGTGTACATCAAAACCCAACTTACCTGAAACAGCCAGATACGCCAGCGAACTATTAATACGCTGAGTATCTAACCCTGTTTTTATCGCTAACTGAGTCAGATCAATGAGTGAATCAAATTGTAAAATAGATTGAATAAGTTGAGCATTTTGTAATTGTTGTTTTGGTGCAAGCAACTCAAGTAAGGTACCTTCGCCAGAATAACCTTGCCATGGCTGTGCAGTTAAGCTCAAAGTAAGCCTTGCTCCGTCGAGTTCAACTTCAACCATGCAGGGTCCTTGTTCGCCACTTGCTAACCGGTAAAAAGTTAAACGTTTAATATTGGTCATTAATCGCTTAAGTGCGCTTAACCGGTGTAGCCCTGAAATATACACACTATTGCTATCGCCTTGAGCCATCAATTTAATACCGGTATTGGATGGCACTAGCCAGCTCGATTGTTGTTTACTAGTCACGGTTGGCAATCCCGCAATAAACGTTTGTGCTTGTATTCCCGTTACCGCAAAAACAGCAACCATTTTGGTATGAATTTCAGCTACATTACCAAGTGCTCGAATCCACCTATCTGGCATTGCAACAGGGCGCTCAATAATGGCTTTTATACCAATCACATCTCTATCTTGTTTTTGGATATGCCGCGTTGCCAAACCTTGATTGCCAATATTGAGATGAAGTTTATCTTTATTATTAACCTGAGTTAGCGCTTGCCTTAAGCTAATACCAATATCTACATTGGTTGTGCCTCGTGATATGTGTCCATCAAATCCTTGTTGTAGCAAATCTAAACGGGCATAAACACTGTTGCAGGCTGAAAAAACTTCTGCTCTTAATTGATTCCCTTGCGCAGATAAAACAGGATCACGCAAAGTCACCGGCACCGGTTTAAAATATCGGGTCGCAGTAATATCAGCCAGAACCAGTAAAGATCTAGCAAGAACCTGTGGGTAAAGAGCATAACCAGCAAAAAATTGAGGGTTGTCAATAATTCCATCTGGTGTTAAGGCTGGCGATAACGCTAAGGCTAATACGTCGTTAGTGAGTTTTGATTGCTGAGAAAACTTCAATATAAATCATCCTAACACATTAAAAATAGACAAAATATCATGCTCATGAGTATAAAATAAGCAAAATATATTGTCTATATTTGATGTTTTTTTGCTATTTTGATGAAAAATATTCTTGTTTTATCAACACTATCTAAATGATTTCTGCAACAGGTGATCCCGCGCTGACATAATTGCCTTCTTTGATTGTTTGCTTTAAAACACCGTTTCGATGTGCAATAACTTGAACTTCCATTTTCATGGCTTCCATAATAGCAATAACATCGCCCGCGTTTACGCTTTGATTATCATTGATCACCCATTTAAAAACACTACCCGAAACAGGTGACTGGACAATCAATTCAGAAATTTCTTCTTTCACGCTGGAAGATGTATCTAAATTAGCTTCCGTTTGCAAGGATAACCCAGCAAAAAGTTGTGCAGGAAAACCCAGTTTACAACGTTTACCGTCAATCTCGATAAATGTGTGAGTCAGTGTTGCTTCTTTTTGTGGTATTTGCCTCTTGGCAGGCGTTATTGTTGCAGTCAATTCAGTTTCGATCCAACGCGTATGCACTTTAAAATCATCACAAAAATCTGGATGTTCAATAACCGCACGTGCGAATGGTAATACACTTGCCACCCCCTCAATCGAAAACTCAGCTAAAGCACGACGGGCCCTTGCTATAGCGTGCTGACGATTATTGCCAACAATAATCAGTTTTGCTATGAGCGAATCAAACATGGCCGGAATAGCCGAACCAGCGAGTACCCCACTATCTAAACGTACTCCTGGCCCTGATGGCGCATCAAACCGTTTAATGGTACCAGCTACAGGTAAAAAGCCATTAGCTACATCCTCAGCATTAATACGAAACTCAATGGCGTGACCTCGTGGTTTAGGCATTTGGTTAATACTAAGCGGTAAGCCTTGGGCAATGCGCAGTTGCTCGATAACAAGATCGACACCCGTTGTTTCTTCTATAACTGGGTGTTCAACTTGCAATCTTGTGTTTACTTCAAGGAAAGATAACTTGCCATCCTGACTAAGCAAAAATTCAACCGTACCCACGCCGACATAATTTGCTTTAGCACAAATATCAATCGAAGCTTGAATAATTTGTTGCTCTAATGGTTCGGTTAAAAATGGTGCGGGTGACTCTTCAATTAATTTTTGGTTACGACGTTGCAGTGAACAGTCACGAGTTCCAACCACAACAACATGACCTAATGTATCTGCAATGATTTGTACTTCAATATGTCGAGGATTGTGTAAAAATTGTTCTAAAAAACATTCACCACGACCAAAAGCAGTAGTCGCTTCGCGTACAGCGGAATGATAAAGTTCTTCAACTTCTTCCATTTGCCAAGCCACCTTTAATCCCCGACCGCCGCCACCGAATGCCGCTTTAATCGCTATCGGTAAACCATGAGCGTGCGCAAATTCAACGACCTCTTTAACATCTTGCACTGGTTGTTTAGTTCCAGCAACTAAAGGCGCGCCAACTTGCAATGCAAGTTGTCTGGCTCTGACTTTATCGCCTAATATTTCGATCGTTTCTGGATTTGGTCCAATCCATATTAAACCAGCATTTTGCACTGCTTTAGCAAATTCAACGCGTTCTGATAAAAACCCATAACCTGGGTGCACCATTGTAGCGCCTGACCTTTTGGCTATAGCAATGATTTTATCAATATCGAGATATGTTTCACTCGGTAAATTGCCTGATAATCCATAAGCTTCATCAGCCATTTGTACATGAAGTGCATCAATGTCCGCATCAGCATAAATTGCAATAGACAAAAAGCCCATATCACAACAAGCACGTATAATACGTACTGCAATCTCGCCTCGGTTAGCGATCAATACTTTGTGCGTTATTTTTTGATTATTTTCAGACATGATCAATATCACTCCCTTCAAATTCTCTAAACATCCCTATAGGATTAAATTTTATTTTGGCATTGACAGGAATTTGACCGGCCAAATCTAAATGGTATGTACACACAGCCCCGATAACAGGATAGCCCCCTGTTAAAGGATGATCATTCAAAAATAGTACCGGCTGCCCATTCGCTGGAATTTGTATTGCTCCAATGCAGGTGCCTTCACTGGGTAATTCTTGCTCTTTGGCACGGCTTAAAGGCATGTCACCAGACAAACGTAAACCAATGCGATTAGATGCAGGTGTCACCTGCCATAGTTGAGAAGAAAGTAATTCTACTGCTTGCTTTGTAAACCAATCAGTACGCGGTCCAAGCACAATATCGAGTACAATAACATCATTACAAGTAGGATAGCGTATCATTGGTGTTTCAGTTAACGACACCGCATTTAAGGTTTGAATTTTCTTAATAGCTAGCGTTTGACCAATTTTAAGTGGTGAGGGTCCGACTTGGGCAAGTGTATCATAAGAGCAACTGGTTAAAACAGGTGATACTTGAAAACCACCACGCACAGTCAAATAACTGCGTACACCACATTTTACGCTTCCCAAACTAATAATATCGCCTTTTTCCAATTGAATCGGTTGATACATGGCAACATTATACTTTTCGCCATCTGATGTGGTAATGTGTATATCACACTCAGCCCCTGTGACAGCAACCAACATACCACGGTTTACCTGCGCTTTAAAACCACCTTGCGTAATTTCTAATACGGCTTCATTTATTGGATTGCCCACAATGCGGTTACCGCTATGTAATGCCCCCTTATCCATCGCTCCAGATTCAGAGATACCTAATGCCGCCTGACCAATGCGCCCTGCGTCTTGTAAAAGTGTTTGTAATCCTGTTGCTAATATTTTGATATCCTGTTGTTGATTGCTGTTGTTATCGTCTTTTTTAACGGTAGGCAAATGATACTTTTTAGTGGATTTGCTAGCATCAAAAAAATTAACTCGGCTACCAGGTTTCAATAATGCAGGTTGATCGCGATTTAAATCCCATACAGCGGTATCGGTTATACCAATAAGTTGCCAACCGCCGGGACTAGCTTGAGGATAAATACTACTAAACTCACCTGCTAAAGCAACTGAACCAGCTGGAATACGAACTCGTGGTGACTTGCGACGCGGTACATTAAGCTGAGCATTTTTAGACACCATATAAGCAAAGCCAGGCGCAAAGCCACAAAAAGCCACTTGATATTGATTATTGGTGTGTCTTGCAATGACTTGAGCAACAGTTATACCTAGATATTCAGCCACTTGGGCTAAGTCCTCGCCATTATAATGAACAGGTATTGTCACCCATTCACCAGATTGCATAACACTTGCTGAAATATCCAATTTAGCGATATGCTTAACAAGCGTATTAGCATTAGTCGCAATGGGATTATAACGAATCAATATAGTGCGCGCTGCGGGGATTATCTCTTCTATATGCCAATGCATAAATACACTGTGCAGTGCATTGGTAAGCGCCATTGTTTGCTCAAGTGTTGTTAATTCAACAATAAACGCATCAACATTAACGGGTAAAAATCGCATTAAGCACCTCTATATATGGTAAATATCCAATTCCTAACTATAACTATTTATAGCATTGTGTCATATCAGAGACTAACTTTATTGCCGGCTTAACAAATTCGTATCTAATCATAGTGCTATTTTTTCGTTAACTTAATTAAGTTTCCAAAACTTAACTAATCTAATGATTATTTACCTTAGCAAACGAGACAATATTAATGCCATTTTGTTGTAATTTTTCACGAACTTTTTGCGCCATTGCTAAAGCACCAGCGCTATCGCCGTGAACACAAATTGATCCTGCCTCAATACCGACAAACTGCCCGTCTATAGAAGTCACACCACCATCACTCACCAACTGTAGCATACGGTCTGCAACTAGATCGGGATCGTGCAACACAGCGCCGGCTTCTTTACGAGACACTAACGTACCATCGGCATGATATGCCCTATCAGCAAAAGCCTCAGCAACCACACGCAAGCCATTTTCTTTAGCCCACTCAATGAGCTTTGAGCCCGCAAGCGCAACTAAAATCAGTGTTGAATCAACCGAACAAAGTGCATCAATCACTGCCATTGCCTGACGCTTATCATGCGCAATTGTGTTATATAATGCACCATGAGGTTTAACATAACTCACCTTAGCGCCAATTGAAGCGGCTAACCCTTTGAGTGCACCAATTTGATAAATCACATCTGCGGTTAATTCATCGGCGGCTATATCCATATTACGACGGCCAAAACCAACTAAATCAGGATAACCGACATGAGCACCGACTTCGACATGATTAGCTTTGGCCGCTTTTAATGTCTTTAAAATACCCGCTGGCGATCCTGCATGGAATCCGCAAGCTATATTGGCACTGCTAACAACTTTTAGCATTGCCTCATCATTTCCCATCGGCCATTGACCAAAGCTCTCGCCAAGGTCACTGTTTAAATCAATACATTTAGTAATTGTCATATGTCCTCTATTTTAAATAGTTAAAAATAGTCGCAACCGACATTATGCCCATATACCAAGTAATAGCACACACAATCATACCTAATAACAATAGCCATCTTGGGTAATGATACCCAGACATAAGATCAGCACGTCGCCAGCCAATATAGACAAAAATAGTTAAACCAAGCGGTAAAACTAAACCATTAAAACCACCCGCAAAAACTAATAATGATACAGGTGCGGTTCCCATAATTAAATAAATAGCTAACGAAACAACAATAAAAACAATGGTGGCAAACTGGCGTTGCTTTTCTGTAATTGCCCGTTTAAAAGGGGTAATAAAAGTCATCGAAGTATAGGCAGCGCCAATAATACTAGTTATCGCGGCAGCCCATAAAATCAAACCAAAAATACGTAACCCCAATTCACCTAAAGCGGCCTGAAAGGCTTGTGATGCGGGATTGGCAGCATAGCTTGAAATGTCAATTGACACACCACTTGCACCCACACCTAAAATGGCTAAAAATAAGATGTAACGCATCAAACCCACAACCATTATTCCTTTGGTTGCCGCGCCCGAAACATAATCGATATGCTGAGCACCAACCATACCTTTATCAAGTAATCGGTGAGCTCCAGCGTAAGAAATATACCCCCCAACCGTTCCCCCAACAATAGTCGTAATAGAGGCAAAATCAATACTGCTTGGAAAAACCGTTTCCTTTAAAGCTTGTCCAACAGGTGGTTGAGAAGCAAATACCACAAACAAGGTCAAAATAATCATGAGCAAACCAAAACCAATCATTAAACGATCAATAAAATGACTGGCTTTACGGGATGAAAATATATAAACCGCTAACAGTGCACTAATTGCCCCACCCCATTTAGGATCAAGCCCAACAAGTGCGTTTAAACCTAAACCAGCACCGGCTATATTACCAATATTAAATACCAACCCACCAAATATGATCAGCACCGCAAGTATATAGCCACTAAATGGAATCGTCGCATTAGCAATATCTGAAGAATTCATTTTGGTTAACGCAACAATTCGCCAAATATTTTGCTGAACAACATAATCAATAATAATAGAGGCTAAAATACCAAACCCAAAAGCAGTACCAAGAGTGACGGTAAAAGTGGCTGTTTGGGTAATAAAGCCCGGACCAATTGCCGAAGTCGCCATTAAAAAAATGGCACTGATTAATGAGGCACGCCGATTTTTAACAAAAGCAACAGTACTACCGCTATTATTTTCCATATGCATGTTTCCTCTAAACTTATTTCTAGAATTATGACGATAGTTATACTAAATAGTATTTACAAGCAATAACTATGCCATAGCTCTAACAAATTTTGATAAATGGGGATAAATATAATTACTGTTTTTAAAGTAAAAAACTAATAAAAAATAATTATAATGATTCATCAACAAAGACTAACGAGCTTATTAATGATAAAGGAGATAACTCAATTTTTAACTTGCACTCAATTAATGTGCAAAAATGCCACTACATAGGGTAAATATCTTTAATTAACATTACTAAAAATAATAATTTTTGTAAAGAAGTTTCAGATAACCCTACATTTCAATATAAAAACCAAACAAATTAATCTTATACCAATTTAAATATAAGATGACATTTTTTTCATAAATTTGTTTTATGGTTTACATAAAATAAAAATAGCGTTATCCATCAAGACATTTTCAATCATTTTTAATGATATTTGTATAATATGTTGACTTAACTTATAATCCAGACATGATAATACAGCCCCTATCAGACAAAGAAAATCAGTCACTGGTTTCCACTGTCAATTCCAATTGTCTGACTGGTATTTAAAAAAGGCGGAGTAAAAATAATTAGCATCACATAATTACTGTCTAATATCTTGATATAATGGAACTAGAAATTGAAACGTGCCAACAAGTTATTACACACTTAATGATATGAGATTAGTTGATTTTAAAAACAACAAAGACCCTTGTCATTTTCTATTTCTATGTTAGTTTTGCCCTGAGTAAAGTATTTAAATCTAAAATAATCACCTTTTTTAAAATTAAACAATCATATTGGCATATAAAATTAACATTTTAGCCAGCCTGTTATTTATCTTTTGTAAATTCACATTTATGCGTATTGCAATTACTGTTTAAGTAGTAAATATAATTGATGATTATATAAGGAGAGATAGTTTCCCAACGTCCTGCTGTTAGCTGGGAAACATTAATGTTTATGAGAAGTCCACTTATATTAAAAATGGCAATGGCAAATTAATTATTAAAAAATGACCTTAAATAGTGTGATTGATGAAATTAAAAAATAGCTCGCACTAATTGCAATCCCATAAGGTAAGGTAACACCATTTTCTGGTTTTTTTATGTGTTTATATATAATTGCGATGATTGCCATAGGTAGCCCAAAGAGTGTGATTATCATCAAAAAAGACAGGACGCTGCTGCCTGATGGAATAGAGATTAAAAGTACAGTAATTAATTTTATATCCCCTGCACCAACAAATCGACAATAAAACATAAAAAAACCACAGATTAAAAATATGCCCGATGCACTATAGTTTAGTTGACCATCTCCAAAAATAAAATTCAAAATAGTAAGGATGAATATTATGCCAACAATATAATTTGAAATCGTGCGGCGTGTTAAATCAGTATAACAAGAAACCAACAAGCATCCCCAAATTAGTAACAAAATAATATCATTAATTAATCCATGACTAATCATTATTTTCCTTGCCTCTGAACGTGATCTTTACTATAAAATTTTTCATTGCATCTACAAAAAAATGCATCCCAATCGCAGGTTTCCAATTTCTTATTCCAATCATTTAGTCAAATTTACATCCACCACCATACCAAAGACTTGTCATTCATCATACCAATAAAATTGATACTCTTTATCGCCATCAAGCTTAACAAAATTACCTTCGTAGTTTCTAAATGTTGCTACGTTACGTACAAGATATTTCTAAAAGCACCATCAATAATATTCCATATTAGCAATTTTTCATCTTTAGTACTGGCAATACATCCAGAATATTGGAAATAAAGTCGAATATCACTATCTTTTTTACGCCGACTCTAAATGATTACTTCTCCCATACCATAAACTTAATCTAATGCATCTAAAAAAGCGGTAAAAGTATTCCCACCAAAGAACTGTAAATAGTACAGCCCCCCCCCTAAACCTCTCAAGTTTAATAATCCGCATTCCTGATTTTATCGTTATACAACAGCATAGAACCGCTATTCACGAATGATAGCCTTATTCTAAAGTCCTAGAATCATCTTTGATAACAAAATTTCCGGTCTCTGTCTGAATAATTTTTGTCATTGTATCAAGTAATGTCTGATAATCTTGAGCCTCATGTAAATATTGTACATTACCATTCATACACTTAGTGAACCATTTGCCGTATATTGCTTCATATTGAGCATCTGTTGACAAATTATTTGCCTCTGGATTGAGCATTATATAGTGGATCGCCGCCGTTTTAGCCACCCTCGCAATAAGACCTTTGTCTCTATTGTCTGACGAAGTTAACCCGCTAGTTATTGCTTGGCAAATACCTTTATCCAAAAATTGATCTCTAAGAATATCGGCCCCAGCATCATCTTTGCCATCAGTAATAATAATTATCAATTTATTATCAGCGGTACTACTTGCCATTATGGGAACAGTCCGTAACAGTGCAGTCATTGTATCTGTTCCTCCTCCTGGTTGCCAATTTCCATGCTCCATATACCTGAGTAATTTTCTATTGTGATCTTTATCGGAACTAAAAGGAACTAAATAAGGGGATAATTTAAATGTCCCGATATGCCTTGAGGCTTCTTGATACCTTTGGACATTAGAATTCATATTAATCACTCTTTCACTCATAATACCATTATTATATAAAGGGGATTGGCACATTCCCAAAAATGGTGAAAAATCACTACTCGCTGGCGAAATCGGTCGATTAAATGTTATCGTTTTCCCATCCATTCCCTCAAATAATTCATTAATTGTACCGTCTACATCAACTGTTTTAGTATTAGCAAATGAATAATGCACATCATTAAAATTTCCCGAAAACATATAGTTATACAGTTGAACTACCTTACCATATTGTTCTTTAACAATGTTTTTATTTCGACTGCTTAATGGGTAATCAGGATTATTTTCACCACAAGCAAATTTTGCATTTCCCATATTAATCTGTTCACTAGGAGATCGACTTCGACACAATCCTCCACTCACTAAAGCTCCATCACTATAAAGTCCTTTTGCAGGTCCAATTATTTGTGAATAATAACGATAATTAAAATAGTCTAAATAATAATAAACGGTGTTCTTGAATTTATTGAAATAGTCATAGGATGAATAATCATCTTTACCTTCATTATCTTTATCTATAGTAATCGCCCCATTTGTTTTTAAGCTACTCCATTTTCCATATGCAATATTTTTATTGGCCCAAAAATTATAATCAATTTTGTCTTTGCCATAAGGTGGCTTCATTTTGTACATAACCGAACAACCATAGCTCTCTCCATCAGCAGGGTTTGCTGTATTTTGCTTAACAGGTACGCCAATGTCATAAGGAACCAATGCAAACTTAGTTGAATCTCCATTAAACCTCTTAATAATGCCAATTATTGCATTATTCATATATTCGAGACGTTGCTGACCAGCGTCTATAGCTTCGGAGTAACTGTTACAATTTGGGTTGTCTACCGATTGATATTTGCACGTTACTGAACCTGAAAAATCGGCGACAAATGCGATATCATATGCATCAAAACGCTGAAATTTTTTTGTATTACCGTAACTTTCCGTATTACCTTCAATCGGTATAGATAGATTTAACACATCATCTTTTTTATTATTTTTATCACTACTAGTTAGGGAATTAGATTTTTGTGCATAAACAACACTATATACTCCTGATCTTTCGCTATATTCTATATTGATAGTAGCACCACTTTCTTTTGATAAATTGTCACTAATTTTTTGATCGGTAAAATAATTAATATAGTTCAATGCCATTTTACGATTTTGTTCAATTGCTTCATTGCCAACATTTTTATTGTCTAAAGCTATAATGGCTAACGAGGCTTCGTTTGTTGCTTCAGAGAGCCGAGCACGATTACGCATTGTTTCGGCATAATTTATTGAAACTAACATACAAATAAATAGAGTAGGAAGCATAATCGCAAAGCTTACAGCAACAGCTCCTGAAGTACACTTAAAAAAAGATTTATTATCATTCATTTGGTTATACTTATTATTGCTCATGTATAATCCTCTAAAAAGCATGTTGATTAGCGATGATAAATTGGGCAAGCAGTCTCATCAACGTTCAAAATATCATTACAGCGAGACAACACTACAATGTTACTACATAAATTTGGTAAAGTATCCGTGGATTGTCTGTTTGAGTTGAGCCATTTTAAATAAAGGCTCTCTTCGTTAACAATACATATACTAACGCGATATAAAGGAATCCAACGTCCTGCTAACCCACTTGTAGGGTCGGCAATTCTTGGAACATACGGAGTAAGTTTTGAATAGTTATAGAGTGAATTTGAACGATTATTGATGCTGGGTAACGAGGTAAAATAGTTTCTTATTCCATTATTACAGTTACCAGAAGGGCAAGATTCAGCGCTTAACGCGACAAGCTCAGCCCTTTCCAAGCTCGCAGGGTGAGCAACATCTTGAAAAATAAATAAACCATCTATTTTTAAAGCAACATCACGTCCATTTAGTAATGAACTCGCTATTTGACTGAGTTTTTTCGCTTGAGTATTATCAAACAGCTCATAGGATTGAAAGCAGGGGTTAGAATTACCGCATAATGAAAAATCAGAACCATTTATAGCAGGAAACAAAGATGATCTTTCGCGAAAAATTGATGCTACTGCATAATTCGCTCGCTCCAATCTATTTTGTAGCATGATGGTACTATATACATCATAGATAATGAATACGATAACCGAAAACAAACCGAGACACGCTGCAAACTCTATGGAAAGTATGCCGTTTTTATTGTGCAAAAAATTACCAGAAAATTTCATTTTTTAATCCGTTTCTCTATGTTCAATTGGATAAAACTCACGGTACACAATTGTTTTCTTTTTCAAAGAAGAGTCAATTATACGACTAAATAGTTCGGAAAAAATGGCGTAATAATGATACTCCAAATCAAATACTAATATGTGAGTATTATCGCTGAGAGCGTCTTGACACTTATTCTCTATTGCTTCTTCTATTGTTTCACAATAAGTTAGTGTTATATCTAATTCTTCTCCATTAGTCAAATAGGGCCACATCGGTACTTCAAGTAAAGCGAAATGGTTGACCACTTCGTCATAATCATTGTATTCATAAAGTGAAGTTTTTTTTGTTATCTCTGTAACCATTAAATCCAAAGACGAACCAATAGCCATAATTCGACTAAATTCAAGTACAAACAAAAACAGAACACCCAAATAAGGAACAACGATTGCAGCTTCTATTGAAACACTTGCTCTCTTTTGACGAAACAACAATTTCCAATATTTCAACATAATTTTTGCCCTACTCTATTATTATATAAAGGGTTAATCTTTCTTTTTCTTAAATATTGAAAAAGATGTTTTTGATTTACTTTTTTTGATTTTTTTATTACCAATAATAGCTGAAGCTATTTCTTTAATTTCACTGTTATTATGTGCTTTTTTAAATTTATCCATCCTTGGGATAAATTTACGTGTAAAATCAATACTTCGGCCTAAAAACTCTTCAATATCATTATCTCGTAAAGCATTTTTTTTATCATAAGGAAGATTATCATTTAAACAAACCAAAAAGCGCTTATTTAATAAATCTGAATTTTGTGTGGTTGCTCTGGAAATTTCATCTAGCATTTTTTTAGCCACTTTAATAGAGAAAGGATCCCGATTTGTTACGATAAAAACGATATTTGAAAGTGTAATCATCTCTTCAAAATGCTTAAATGAAGATGATAATCCCATATTTTGATCAATAACAGTAATGTTGAATTGTCCAGAATTCAAATCATCATATTTCCAAATCTTATCGCTAGATTCAACTTTTACTTGTAAAGAAAATTCAACATCAACTATTGAACCATCTTGGGGAATAGGCATTTCAAATAAAAAATCAGCATTAGGGCTAGTTGTTGCACCTTGAACATAGAGAAGAGGATAATTAGTTAACAAACTGATATGTTTTAGTGTATGAACCGCTAATGATGATGTGCCAATTCCGCCTTTACAACCTAAAAATGTAATAATGCTACCAACCCTTTGGCTTGAACCTTGTGGTGTCAAACTCTTTGAATGTAAAATAGAAGGGATTTTCTCCAATTGACCTTCTTCTAATAAGAAATGTATTCCTTTTCTTAGTAATAATTCAGAAAATTGGATTGAATCATGGCTACCAACGAGTATGGTTGATGTTTTAATTGGAATACAACGATTAACATTTTCTGATAATAACTCAGCATCATCTTCATCTTGGATATCTAGAATAATTGCATCGTACTTGTTCCAACGTGGCTCCTCTTTTAATTCAGATAAGTCTAACGAGATGATCTCCATACTTAATACATTGTAGAGAAAAAGTATAGAACGAATATTTTCAATCAATTCACTTCTTTTGCTTAAAATAGCAACGTGAAAACCAGAAATACGCCCAACCACAAATTCTTGTGAAAGTTCTTTTGATATATCTTTATCTTTTTTATTACCAAATAATTGCATAAGAATCCCACTAACCTTTTATTCAATAAAACCCATGTCATTAATAAATTTTTCACTCTCGTTAGATATTGGTACTGTTTTGCGTCGTTGTTTATCCATGTTATTTTTAATATTAAAGAAACTATTAATTACATCAGTTCGTTCTAAAATTGGTAACTCTACACTATCAAAACTATTATTAGATGTAACCAAATTAACGGTTGCAAATACGACCATTTCAGTCTTTTCACGGCCTGTCGTTGAGCTACGAGCCAATGCTCCTAAAATTGGAATCTCACTAACAAAAGGAATACGAGATAATGTTTCAGAATCTTGTTCATTAATTAATCCCGCAATAACAAAGCTGTCTCCATCAGATAGGTCTATGGTTGAACTGGTTTTTCGAGTGGATAAAGTGGGAATATTATAGTTATTAAAAGCATACGCTCCTGAAACTGAACTCACTTCATTATTAATAAATAATCTAATCCGTTTATCATTATTTACTTTGGTACTAATATTTAATTTAATACCATACTCTTTATAAGTAACATTAGCATCACCATCTTTATTCTTAGTTACTATGGGAATCTCGCCACCAACTAAAAATGACGCATTTTCACCAGACAGTACAGATAGGTTAGGTTGCGCTAAAATCTTGGCTAAACGGTCATTTTTTATTGCACGAATCATTGTGGTGATATTATGAATATTAAACCCCTTTTTTAGGCCTAATAGGGTAAACTCACCAATATTGTTCATCTCAGATCCACCATTTAGCATACTATCCAAGGTTAAACTTTGCCACTCAATACCCAATGAATCGGTAAATTTTTTGCTGACCTCAACAAAAGTTAATTTTACATTGACCTGATACTCTTCAATTACTCTGATATTATCAATAATATTGTTATAAACATAGTAGTCTTGGAAGGTAAGTTCCCGATTTCCTGACTCGCCTGTTGCTGTACTGCGTATTCGTTCTCCACTTTGCCCAACAAGTGAACCCACAACCGCCATAATTTTACCTTTTGTCGTCGTATCTGGTGTAGTGCCATTTAGTACATAAACAAACCGCCCACTTGGATCACCATTATCATAACGATCTATCGTTACGCTACTATTTGGAAAATTTTGTGCCAATCTATGCGTAATTTGAGATAAAAGCGGATCAACATTAATAGTATCATTAATAATAATGTTATTTGCATCATCATAAACCAGCAAGCTAGTTCTACCATTCGACTTACCATATATAATTAATGATTTACCATCAACAACTTCATAATTTGCTACACTATCTTGACTAATGAAAACAGTACCAACATTTTCAGGCAAAACAATTGTTTTGGTTTGCCCAATCTGTAAATTATGGATATTAGCAAAAGTCAAAGAAGAAAAGCCAATAGATAATAAGCAAACTAGCTGTTTAATTGTATTCATAATTGATTTAACTTTTATTAGCATTCTTAGTTACCTTTTAGCAAATTAATCTGTTTTTTCTTTGAAAAAATAGCTTTATCAGTTAATGGCCAGCTTTTTTCTTTATCACTTAACAAACGTAATCCATCATCAACATTTCTTTTATAAGTACTCGGATACATCATAATCGAAGAATTTGTCATCAATGTTCTTAATAATTTAATTTCTTGATTTGAAAGCTCTAATTGAATTTGACCTGCTTCTTGTTTTTGAAATTTAAAATCAACTCCATCATCTGCATTAATATAGAGAATTTTTTTACCTACAATGATAGGTTTTATCCGATTTTTAACAAAATCATCACTAGGCGAAACGAGTCTATCCGCTTTATAATCTTTATTATTAAACTTCGTTGATTCATCATCACTATAAAATATATAAAGATCAACGAGATCTCCACTCTTTAGATTTTTCACCAAATAAGAATCAATCTGTGCTAATTTGAATGGAAACATATAATTCCCTTCTTTTAGCGCCAGTAGCCTATAATCTTCTGAATTAGGTGAAGCAACAAAGCTATTTTCTATAAGAGTATCTTTTGCAATATTGTTTTTAGCAACATAAGCATCAATTGCTTTCGCATTGGTCACATATTTGGATTTTTCATTAGACTCAATATCGACCTCAATTGATTTAAAATAGTAATAATCTTTAGTCAAGATTGTCTTTTTACTAATATCATTCTTTGCAACAGCCACTGTTATAATTTCTTTTTTTGGTACTTCTATTTTAGGTTCTTCTTTAACTTCAACTTGCGGCTGAACCGGTGGCTCAGCAACAGGTGTAGGTGATGACTTTGTAAACAACAATGCCAGTCCCACAACTAGCATTAATATATACAGAACAATTATTTTTTTCTCTTTCATACAAACTCCATATGATTTTATATTTATTGTTATTTTTTTTGCATTTATTTATTCTCTAAATAAAAATCAAATGCAAAACAGTGGGCTTTACCGTTAGAATTAAGACCTGCATCAAAATCCTTCACTATTGAGTTCTGTTTAGTTTTTATTTGTAGAATTAATGTTTTTTCAGCAGTAAAAGTTCCGGTTACATTGGCAAAATCTCGATCACTACGGGAAATTCGATTAATAATATAATTTATTCCTGCAGTAGGAAGCGTTACATCATAAAATGATAATTTAAATTCCGTTGGCGAGATTTTTTCAATTAAGTATTGCTTTTTGCCTAATTGATTAACTGTTTCGAAAGTGATTCTGCTGAATTTACCGTGTTCGCCTGATCGAACAGCTAAAATAGTCGACGAAGCCATCGCCTGATTGACTTGATTATTTTGTTTAGATGTAGATGGATTAGTATCCCTGCCAGAATTAGTTACAGCGGCTTGTCGAGGAGCAATTTTCTGATCAGTTTCTGTTTCTAATTTGGCTACATTTGATAATTTAGCACTAATTTCTGACTTAGCGGTAGTTTGTGAATTAGTTTCTTTTTTAGGTTTAACTGCGGTATCTTTTTTGGATACTTGCTGTGAGGCTATTTTTTCAGTCGTATAGCGCTTTTGATTATCACTTTGTGCTGGTGTAATCTCATTAAATTTAATCGCATCAACTGGTTCTATCTGTTTTAATTCTTGAATCAGGATTTCTGGATCATTAGATAATCGATGCCTTAAACAGAATGTTTTAGCTAATTGCATTTTATTTAATTTCACCAACGTGTAAAGCAAGTTGTGAAGAATAGTTTGATCACGATATCCTTTTGTATATAAAATATTTAGGTGCTTATAAGCTTCATTATAGTCTTTATTCAAAATTGATAGCATTGCTAGGTTATTTGTGACTTTGTTTTCATCATAAAAGTTTTCTCTAGCTAGGCTGAATGAATAACGTGCAGCATCATATTGTTTCTTTTTCAGCAAAACGATACCTTTTATATTATATGCTTCACCATTTTTACGATTGATTGCAATTGCTTTATCTAAATATTCTAATGCTGTGTCATTATTCCCCATTTTAGATTCAACATGAGCATACAAAGCAAAAAGATTATCATTCTTACTTTTATTTAAAACAGGGGTTAATGTTCTTTTTGCTGCTTCAAAATCATTAGAAAGGTAATAAACTTGAGCAAGTTTATATCTTGTATCCTCGATATCAGAACGTTGTAAGCGTTGTTTATAAAGCTCAATTAAGCCGCCGTAATTTTTTGTTGTTTCATGAATATAAATCTTTTGTTGCTCATTCAAATCGTATCTGACGGTACTGTTTTGACATCCAACAGCAACAAACAACATTGAACATACCACAATAAATTTTGGTTTTATTAACCTTCTTGGTTTACAGTATATTGAAAAATAGTTCATTATCTCTACATCCCTATCTATTACTTAATGTTGATATAATATTCATGACAATAGGTCCTGTAATAATCACAAGAACAGGCGCTAAGAAAAATCCCATCATCGGTAATGTCATTTTGGCTGCAATAGCAGCAATTTTTTCTTCTATTGTTAATTTTTGTATCTCTCTAATTTCAGAAGATAATTCTAATAATGCCTCATAAATTGAGTTTCCATAACTAATACTTCTCTTTAACGTAACACAAAACATTCTGATTTCTTTGCAAGGTACTTCTCGCTGAATCAAATCAATTGAGAGTTCGATACCATTAACATCCATCATTAAACAAGCCCTTTCTAAGATAGCTGCCACGTCTCTATTAATTGGTTTCACTCTCGTGCTTAAGTACCTAAAACCATTTTCAACTGTCATGCCTGATTTAACCATAATTGCCATCATATCAATGATCAGTGGTAAGTCTCGTGAAATTCTTCTGATTTTTTTAGCTGTTTGTATTTTTAACAGCCTATCGGGCACAATAATGACCACAATAATAATAAAAACTAAAACAATCAATAAGATATTTGAATCAATTATAACCAATGAAAAGATTTGATTTACAAGATAAAAAAATGAAAATCCAATAACAACAGCGTAAATCTTCCAACTATTTTGTTCTTGAAAGCGACGCAAAAAACTTAAACTTACACTATTTTTTGCCGCAATTTTTTCAAAAGCAACATTCTTTTGGTTAATATGTTTTTTAGTTATTTTCTTTTCTTTATTCTCGCTATTTAAAAGTAAACTGAGTTTTTCCTTTCTTTGATACAGTAAATAGGAGTTTATCAACTCTCTACTGCCGATATAGATTAAAATAATTGGGATTATTATATTTAGTAAACTAATCATAATTTAAATGATCTTGCTAATCATCCCCTTGATAATGATAAGACCAATAACCACGCTACCAACAACATAATACAAAATATAGTGACCAACTGTTGTATTAACCAAATAATCATAATTTGCCTGTGAAACTAATTTAAGTATAAAGATAAAAGCAAAAGGCATACACCCTAATATTGTCATCGTCATTCTTAATTCCGCTGTTTTACCATCTCTGGTTTTAGTTAAAATTCGATTGCTGGCTAGCATTTTAGCTAATCGACTCAAGACTTCCTTTAATTCTCCCCCACTATCAAGATTAACCATTACCGTTAAAATAAAAAAATAATATTCTGGAAAAGGGAGTCGTTGATAAGAGTTTATTAAAACTCCCTCAATGTTATCACCGATTTCTATTCGGCTATCCACTTCTCTCATTGTTTTACCTACAATACCACTAATTGAATCTCCACATGTTTTAAAACTTGTTGTTATTGCACCACCCGATGATACAACACCTGAAATAACATTTATTGCTTCGGGGAATGTTTCGTAAAATTCTTTTTTCAACTTCCGCTTTTTAATAACAACATTTAGAACAACTGTGGCAACAGCACTAATTGGAATTACAATATAGCTATCATAATGGAGGTACTTTTCATTCAATATGATGCCCGCAACCGTACCTGCTAAAATATAAATAAGCAACCGAGTTTTCGATTGCCCCATTATAAGCAGATTGTGATAGGAGCTAATCATTACTTTAAAATCAAAGCTGATTCTATCCCAAAAAGATTGTTTCTGTCGGGATAGTTGGTTTTCAACCAAACTAGATAATGATGTATTCTTCACTTCGACATTATGAAAAATTTGCAATCGTATTCTACGACGACGCAATACCCACATATTTATAATAGAGACGAGAATAAGTACAACTGAAAGGATGAAAATCATACTTTGAGCCCTACTGCGTTTAACATTAGCTTTTCTAATACGTCTGACATTTCATAATATTGAGCGCTTTCATAAAGTGCAGAGCGTTTAACCAGCCCATTACAGACAAATTCACCTTGAATCTTACCTTGTTCGTTTCTATCATCATGAATTTTAAATTTAAACACATCATGAGTAACAATATTTTCAGACTCTAAACCCATAATTTCAGTAATACTCATTACTTTACGTTGCCCATCTGGAAGGCGAGAAACCTGAATGATAAAATTAACCGAAGAAGCAATATAGTGCCTAATTGCAACCATCGGCAATTCAGGCTGAGCCATAATAATCATGCTTTCTAGGCGAGATAATGCATCTTTAGCCGTGTTGGCGTGTAGTGTAGACATTGAGCCATTGTGTCCAGTATTCATGGCTTGAAGCATTTCATATGCCTCTTCACCACGACACTCCCCTAAAATAATTCGGTCTGGCCTCATCCGTAGTGCGTTAACTAATAGATTTTGCATAGTTATTCTTCCGCGACCATCTTCTCCGCCTACTTTTGTTTCCATTCTAACCACATGGTCTTGTTGTAGTCTTAATTCGGCAGCATCTTCAAGCGTAACAGTACGTTCATGCTCACCAATAAATCCAGATAATGCATTTAGCATTGTGGTTTTACCCGAACCCGTTCCACCGGAAATAATAATGTTCATCCGACAACGCGCCGCAATGACTAAAAAGTTAGCCATGTCTTCGTTTAAAGAACCATAGTTGATTAAATCATGGAATGTGCGACGACCAGCACCGAATTTACGAATTGACATCGAGGTGCCATCAATAGCAATTGGTGGAATAACAACATTAAGCCGGCTACCATCCGGCATCCGAGAATCAACTAACGGGTGCGACTCATCGATATTTTTGCCTACTTTGTTAACTAAGCGTCTTGCAATATCAAGTAGCTGGCGTTCGCTAATAAAAAATTTATCCGTTTTGCTAAGGACTCCTCCCCGCTCAACATAAATACTATAAGGACCATTAACCAAAATATCGCTGACAGTTTCATCTTTCATTAATGAATCAATTGGACCATAACCAATGATTTCATCACAAATCATACCAGCCAATACATTGGATTCATCAGTTGAAATATAAGCGTTACCTGAATTAGCGATATCCCTAATCACATTTTGCACTTCACGTTGAATTTTAGTTGGTTCATTCTTTAACTGCTCAATAAGTTCCAAATCAAGGACTTGAAAAACTAAATCACGAACTTTACTCCATTCTTCAGGAAACTTAAATCGTTCATTAACCATAGTGCTTTTCATTAATAACTGATCGTAAATTAACAAAAGCTACTAGAAACCGATAAACAGTTCTAGTAACTTTTACTTGTAAGAATAACGACAATAATCTATACCAAGATAGATCCCTAAGGGATTTTAACTATTAAAACGACGATTATATTCTAATTATCTACCGATAATAACCGTCCTTATAAAAGTAAAATATCCCTTGAACGCCATAATTACTTATGGGCTTGGAGTACCAGGTGTACCACCAGGTGTACCACTAATAGCTGCACCTATTGTGCTTGTTAATTTATTTTTTAATGAACTAAATACACTTTGTAACATATCATGGACAGGACCACTATCACCTTTAAAGATAGCTAATACAACAGCAGCAACACCAGCTGCAACAATTGCATATTCGATCGCAGTTACACCTTGTTCACTTTTAACAAATTTGCCCAAGGCGTTTCTTACTTGAGCATGAACTGCTGATAAATACATCATAATTTTCTCCTTAAATATTTCTTACATTTTTTATTTAATTGATTTACCTTCTTATCGAAAGCTTAAACATTATACATATATAAATTTAAAATAGCTAATTATTCATCAAAAAATTTCAATTAACCACCATTTAAAAATTGATTATAATCAATAATGTGAAAAAAAATGATTACTAAACATACCTTTATTTCAGATTGATATTTAAACTAAAAATTTGTGTGAATATATCAGTATAAATAAAGGCAAAATTCGTTTGCTTTCGGTTTAGCTGTAGAATACATAGCATTTTAATGTTTTAGAAAAACACGATGTTGTTTACACTTTATAATTAAAATAATCCTCTAAAACTCATAAGGCGTTTTTCCAAAACACCACTTAATTTGGTGTTTCCGGTTTATTGAATCAATAGATATTTGCTGAATATGCTCCATTTCCATTTAAAGAGTGAATTACTCTTTCTGCTTGTCCACTTATTTGAGGAATGACGGAGTTATTGAATATTTGGTTTATGCGATAAAAATCACATGCGTTAATAACTTGATGCTCTCGTATTTCTTGATATGACCTCATTATCAAAATAAATACACTCTTGTTTGCCGTTTAGCTTGTCGCCTTCATTTATTTTCTATGGTTTTTTCAAATTTAATTGGAAAATTGAGATCATAATTTATTGTTTAATAGCGTTCATTTTTACTATTCGATGAAATAAACTCCCGTTATCTGGCTTTTCTAGTCTGTTACAAATTGTCTAGCTATTGACCAAAACCTTTTTGCTAAATCAATAGCCCATATTTTTCATTATGATGTAATCATCTATATATTGCCAGTAACAAGAAAGTGTTAGATTAATTTTTTAACAAATATTAATCTAACAACAATTAGCAACTTCATACCTATTTCGTTTAATAAACTATATAATAAAGGCCGTCATTACCAACTAGCAATTACGGCTAATTTATCTTTTAAGGACGAAAATACACTATTAAACATATCGTATACCAAAAAACCTTGTTGTCCTTTAAATATCGTTAATACCATTGTTGTAATTCCAGCCGATATAATCGCATATTCAATTGCTGATACACCTTGCTTATTTTGCACAAATTTAGCAAGAAAAGAGCCAACTAGAATATTCACTGCAGATATCATCACATTTTCTCCATACCATATTGTTTATAATTGTTATATCAATGAATTGTTTTTTATTTTAATATCTTTTTTTATTCTAATAACAAATTGAATAAAATTCAAGCTAATAGTGTATTTTACATAAACTATTGTTTGCCAAATATCATCCAACTATATTTATTTTATTATAGCTATATTGTTTTATAATAAAGTTCTTTAATAGTTGAAATAAAAGCTGATTCAGTATATAACTATTTAAATAAAACAATTGGTTATTCTAATTTGAAAATATGTCAAAAATATAATAAAGGTAAGGTAATATAATGAAATTATTTGGAGCTAAAAAAAATTGGTCTTCTCTTATTTTACTGTTGGTTTATATCATCCTTAGTGCTATTTTAGCTTATGTATATTTTACAAAATCCGGTTATGCGTATGAAAAGTTCGTGTTTAAGGAACTGTTTCTGTATATTATCTTAACAACAACATTATGTTTTATTGTACTTGTGCATATCGGTCTTTGTAGCCGTCACTATTTTATTATTGCCCTTAGCACACTATTTCTATTTCTATTTTTGTCCGAAATAAGTTATTCCATCTATTACGGACAAATAATATCAGATGGCGTGCTTGACTCTATTGTAGAGACTAATTCTCATGAAGCATTGTCAATGTCTAAACAAGTTTTAATCATAACAGGACCCGCATTTATTGCGACTTTTCTTATTTTATTTATCTTTAGAAAAGTAGTTTCTGTTAAATTTAGACCACTAATCCCCTTAACAGTTTATCTACTTATCTTAGTAATTATTTGTACTATGGCTCCCGCCTCAATCACAAAAAATGAAATTAAACTAGGACATTATAAAAATAGTGCAGATATAGTTCGTAGGTTTTATCCCGCTGCATTGGGTAATTTATCCTATCTTCTGGTTAGTTATACATCAACAGATATCTATTCAAATATTCATGAAATTGAAAAATTTAATGAAGCTGTTCTTTTACCGCCTAACAAATCCGATAAAGACTTGATCGTATTTATCATGGGCGAATCTTCTTTAGTAACCCGTTATAGCGCCTATGGTTATCATAAGCAAACGACTCCTTTTATGACCAATATTTTTAGTCAAAATGGAGGATGTATTATCCAAAATAGCCACTCTACAGCAGCTTTTACTAGGGATTCTATACCAATGACACTTTCATTCAGTGTACCCGAAAGTAGTGATAATTTATTTAATAATAAATCGATTATTGAAATGGCTAAGTTTAATCATTACAAAACCTATTGGCTAGCTTCGATTGCGCAGGAAATTCAAGGTTCATTTAATACTAAATTTGGTTTTATCGCACGTAAAAGTGATGTTGTCTCCTTTAGTGACAAAAAATATGATATTAGTTTGAGTCAGCTATTAGAAGCAACCCTACAAAACGATAATTCACCGAAAAAATTTATTTTTGTCCATTTGCGTGGTAGCCATAAACCCTATGAAAATTATGATGAAGTTGATAAGCAGGCTTTACCTGACGTCGAAGAATATGATCTGACTATTCATCATACCGATCGTACAATTAAGGCCTTGTATGATGTTATCAATAAATATAGTGATAATTATACTGTGATTTATACCTCGGATCATGGTGAGATTGTTAATGTAGGGCACGGTATAGGAAACAATCCTGACCAGTTTTTAATTCCATTTATGTTTACATCAACTAATCACCACTATGACTGCCAATTTATCGAATCGTTTCGAGGATCAACAGGTTATTTAAGTGGGCTGATGAATAAATATATTTTATCTATTCTATTAGGATACAATATTGATCAAACTATTCTTGAGAAAGAAAAAAGTAATGATCGAGTATTTATGCCAGACGGTAATGTCATGCCTTTTTTAGAAGTGCTTAACAAGCACTAATCCTTTACTTAATATGTTGAGTAACAAACTGCGAATATCGACGCAATAGCATTAAAGAGGGGCTAGCTTGTTAGCGTTGTCAAAAAAGATAAATAACCTAACAAATACCCCTGTTTTTGCTATTACATGCTTGTCTCGTTTATTTTCAATAGTAGACTTAGTTGAGAATGTGGATAATTTTCCAGTAAGGCTTACGCATTATTAACAGTGAGCCTAACGACTTAAATTACCCATCACTAATAGCCTAGTAAGAACAGGTTATTGATAACATAAATCACGTTTAGGTATATCAAACTTGTGGGCACATTTTCTGTGATTAGAGATATAACGTTTCGGCAAGAACTTTAAGTCAACTGTTGAAAGAACTCGTCTTGCGAAAATATGTTGTAGGAAAACGCTGGGCTGTTTACACTTGACGATTAAGCTAATCCTCTAAAAATGCATAAGGCTTTTTAGCTGAAATCGCTTTATACAGTTTAACTACATTGTAGAAGTTAATATTTTTTCTATTTTTTGAATCTTCAAATATTTGCTGATTATGCCATATCACAATTAAGGTACATATCACGCTTTTTGTTTTACCATCCGTTTTTGGACTCGCTGGTTTCGTGAATTTTGTTAAATTGTTTACATCCATTTCAATATTAATACCTTTACCACTATGTATTCTTTTTTGGTTTTATATGCCAGTATAGGAAACATAATGCGTTTTATAGTAAAGGAGGGGATTGAAGCCACCTATAAAATCATGTTTTTTGCTAGTTTGTGTTGAAACATAATTTATTATAAATGGTGTAAAAGAATTAATATTAAATTTTCCAAATAGTTAATATCAAAACATCATTTAAATATGTAAAAATATAATTCTAAAACGCAATAGTGATAAATTAAACATTACTGCTACTCAAAGTAAATTACAGTTTTGGTATATTTTTGATCATTTCCACTCGCATTAAATAATCATAAAGCGGGACTAATTGTTTAAATCCTTTCATTAATTTGTTGGGCAAATCGCTACTTAACACATCTTCAATATGCTCACTTGTTACCATAACAGCAAGATTTTTGCGGTTATACCATGTTGCTATTTTTGCATCTTGCTCTTTGATTAACGGTCGTTTATAACTTTCACCAACAAGCTCAAATGGTTTTTTAACGCAATGCGTCATCGCTAAAAACTTCTTAGTATCATTACGAATTTCTTCTCGAAAAATATCCATCGTTTGTTTTGATGAACAATAATAACCAAGTCCATATTGATAACTACTTGGGCTAATTTCAAAAAAGTAAGCGGGTGCTTCTTTCCAATCTCGATTGGGTCGTTTAAAGGTCAACCATAAGCGACTACGATAAAGTGATTTATCATTTGAAAAACGAGTATCACGATGAATACGTGAAATCGTTTTACCAATTGCGGGGCGAGTTTCGAACCATTTATCAATTTTAAGCATCTCTGGTGCTAGTTGCTCAACCAAAAGCCTAAAGGGTTTAACTAAATCGTTATCATAAATAGCGCGATGTTGTTCAAACCAAGGTTTGCTGTTATTTATCCAAGCATCTTGCAAAAAATTAAGCCCTGCTTGTGTAAAACCAGTGAAGTTTGCCATTGCTTACCCCTTAAATAATGCTCTTACTTTTTCTAAATCTTCTAGCGTATCAACCCCTATTGCAGGTGGCTGTTTTGCCACTGCAACATGAATTTTTTCACCGTACCAAATTACCCTAAGTTGTTCTAACATCTCAATTTGCTCAAGTGAAGATGGCGCCCAGTTGATATACTGACGAATAAAGCCAGCACGATAAGCATAAATACCAATATGACGAAGATAAAAGTCACCAATACTGGATTGTTTTAATAGATCAACCGATTTAGCAAAACGATCTCGTTCCCAAGGAATCGTAGCACGAGAAAAATAAAGCGCATATCCATCTTTGTCGGTCACAACTTTAACTGCACCGGTATTAAATGCTTCTTCAACAGAAGCAATAGGCACCGCTAATGTTGCCATTCCGGTTTTATATTGCACCAAGTTTTCAGCCACTTGATCAATAATAACGGGTGGAATTAAAGGTTCATCCCCCTGTACATTGACAATGATTTCATCATTAGCAAACTGATAAGCATTAATGACCTCTGCTAACCTTTCAGTACCAGAATTATGCTTGTCACTAGTAAGAATGACTTCACCGCCATACTCCTTGACTACGTCAAAAACTCGCTGATGATCTGTTGCAATAATCACTCGAGTGGCTGACGATTTTTTTGCTTGCTCCATCACTCGAACAATCATAGGTTTACCATGAATATCCGCTAGCGGTTTAGCTGGCAAACGACTTGAAGCATACCTAGCAGGAATAATAACTGAAAAATTCATAATTAATACCTTAACTCTTATTCTTGAACAGGCTGTGATTGATTAAGTGGCTTTGCTTCAATTTCTAGCAATACAGGAATGTTATCTTTGATTGCATAAACTAGATTATCCGCTTGGCAAATTAACTGCTGATTGTTGGCATCATATTGTAGTTGCCCATGGCACTTAGGACAAGCAAGTGCACTTAATAAGATTTCTTTCATGTTTTATTCTCTCTGAGATTTTGTCTTGGCTAATAACAAACAGATCTGATCAACCGCCTCTACAGGTATTACCGCATCAATGGGTAGATACCACCAATTTTTCTGGGCAAATTGCCTACATTTAACGGCGTCTTTTTCAGTCATTAAAAGTGTTTGTTCACTATTTGCGACATTGTTTAATAACGATAAAGTAAATTTTTGGTGATCGGCAAAAGAAGCAGTTTTAACCACATCCACTTGCATTTTAATCAACATATCAAAAAAACGTTGCGGGTGACTAATACCCGCAATAGCACAAATATTTTGCAGCGAAGATAATGCTTTTTGTTCTTTAGTAAGCAAATTTACTGCATACAGTGGTGCTAATTGCATTGTGAAAGTTTTTTTTGAGTATTGCTGAGTTAAATGATTTACACTATCACCATTTATGATAATCAAATCAACTGATTTTAATCGACTTTCTCGTTCTCTCATTGGCCCTGCAGGCATCCACCATCCATTACCAAATAAGCGCTTTCCATCAACCACTACGACCTCAATGTCACGCGCTAATGCATAATGTTGCAAGCCATCATCGGTCAAAATAACATCTAACTCATACTGCTTTAATAATGCTTGAACAGCTTCAGGGCGATGAGGCGATACAGCAACAGGTACATTAGTACGTTGAAAAATAAGTACCGGCTCGTCACCAGCTTGTTCGGTTGTGGTTGTATTATCTAAAATAACCGGATAGCTATCAGCCTTGCCACCATACCCCCGCGAAACAACGCCAACTTGTAATCCTTTTTGTTTTAACGATTCAATTAAACCAACAACCAGTGGTGTTTTGCCATTACCACCAACGGATAAATTGCCAATAACGATAATAGGTACAGGAGAGCGCCAAGATTTGAAAATACCTAATCGATACAAAGAGCGACGAATAAAAGCAATCAAACCATATAATAAAGAAAATGGTATGAACAACCAAAATAATCGATTTTTACCATACCACAGTTTTTCAATCATAACTTTAACATCACTTAATTACATTCAGTAAAATTGTTTTATCTTTTAATGTCGACATAACAATTATTAAAATGGTTGCCTATAGCAAACGATAGCCTATTTTACTCATAAATTGGTAAACTACCAAACCAATCATGATACCATCTAGGTTTAATTTCGCCTCGCATGTTTTTTAACTCCCAAGTGTGTTTATTAAAAAATAGACTTATTTGACCAGTTCTAGCAGTAACATAATAATCCAAGCGTAAATCTTGATACCGCGTTATTACCTTATTGGAAGGCAGTTTCCAAGGGTTATAACGAGATGTTGACGCCAACGATTTTAGTGGTTTAACATGGTTTAAAAATGCATAACTTGACGAAGTACTACTACCATGATGCGGAATTTGTAAGATTGTGGATGCTAACTGATTTCGATATTTTGTAATTAACTGATACTCCTGATTACGCTCTAAATCCCCAGTTAATAATACAGAAAAGTGCCCATCGGTTACTTGTATTACACAAGAGTCCTCATTTTGGGCATATTTTACCAACTTATTAGGCCACAATATATTAAATGTCAGATCGTTCCAATTAATACGATTATCGGCTAAACAGGGATAGTTATTATTTAAATCAGAAGAAGAACTCATTAACCATGCCTTAGGGTAAACTTGTTGAAGCAATTTTAAACCTCCAACATGATCATTATGTTGATGACTAATAATAATGCCCTGTACATTCAAATTATGCCATTGCAAAAAAGGAATAATGACCCTTTCCATAGCTGAACTTGTTTCCCAGTTGGCTCCGGTATCATACAAAATGGCTGACTTGCCATCATGAATAACAATTGCCAAGCCATGACCAACATCTAACATATCTAACCGCCAACGATAGTGTTGCTGTTTGAAAAATGGTGTGACTAATATCGCCAAAATGGCTAACAAAGTAATACTAAAGTGGTGCCAAATCCCAGTGCGCATTATAACTACACCTAACCAGCCTAAAAGACTTAACCAATAAAATTCTGAAGGAATGTTAAGCCATAACCAATTAAGCCAATTTAAACTAAAAAATAACCATTGCAAAGATTTATCAGCAATCAACCAAAACCACAATGCGATGGAAAAACAGTTGATAATACTAAATATTAGTGCCAGTAAAACAGAAGGAAAAGTAAATAACGAAATAACAGGAATCGCAATCAAATTGGTTAAAATTGAAACCGCACTAACACCCTGAAAAACTAAAAATTGAATGGGAAGTAACAACAAGGTTAACCCAAACTGTAAATGCAATAACCTAAGTACATACCAACGCTTTTTGTTCTTTACTGCTTTAGGGAGTGGCAACCAATCAAACAAAAAAATTAAGCTAATTACCGCATAGCAAGATAACCAAAAACTTTCAGATAAAATCATCAACGGATCAAACAGTAATAATAACGCAATAATTCGATTAACTTTTTGCCATGCACTTATATGATGTTTTGTATAACGTAAATAAATCCAAATTGATAAAGCCAGTATAGCGCGCAATGTAGGGGGATTGAAACCCGTTAACCATGCATAAAAAAGAGCGCATAACCACCCTATAATAATCGGCACAAAAAAATAGATAAAGCGCTTTGGAATAAAAAATAGTAACACTTTAACCATAAAACAGCTCAGGCCAAAAACCACTAAAATATGCATACCCGATATAGCCATTAAATGGGCGATGCCTGTTTGCTTCATCACCACACGATGAGAGTCATCTAATTGAGATCGATCACCAAAAGCAAGGGCATACAAGATACCTCGATAACGAAACAAATCAATGTAAGATAGTGCTGAATCAGTAATAAATTGTCTTAGATCAGATTTACTATCTACTAGTTTGGCATCAATTAATTTAGCTGATAGCAAACTTCGGTTTGCTATCGAAAAGCGCTGGCTATCAAATCCGCCTTCATTTAAATAGCTATGCACAACTTTCGTTTTTAGTGTTAATTGCCAAATTTGTCCCGATTTTGGGAGGTCTGACTTATCCCAATAAACCGAAATCGGAATACTATTAGGCAGCATAACATCTGAAATAGAAAAAACAGAACATGACAAATAATAAGGATCAATTGCTGTTTGTCGTGTATTTATATTTACTATTTTGGCTTTAACAACAAGCTGTTTATCAATATAAGGCGAAATACTCGATAAATATTGTTTAGAATATGCCGTAGACCATAAAAAACCTAAACCCAATACAATAAAAATAGACAAAATATTGTGTAACTTAACTGGAACAACCAGCATCAACATGATCAAGATTATGGCAATACCATACCACAACCAATCAGATAATAAGTATGGCAAAAACAATAATGGCAAGCAGCCTAGCGAAAACATGATAGCCAATAAATCAAGGGAATAAAATTGCCGCATTAGTGCCCGCCATATTTATTTTCAACCAATAGCCAGCCTATCACTGAATATGCTTAACAAGATAAATGAATTTGATTTTTTCGATCAGTCTTCCAATTTGATCATTAATTTAGATAAAATTAGCTAAAATTTGTTTGTCATGTTCATAATTAAAAAATACAACATAGTTATCGTGTTGATGGATTTTTCATGGACGGATTGGATTAAATAAACGAGAGAGCATTGCTCAATGAATTAGCTTGCTCAAAATAAAAAAGCCAATGATTCGACTCAAAGGCTTTTAATTAAACATAGAATTTAAAGATTATGCGTTTGCAGCTTTGTTTACTCTTTCTCGCAACTCTTTACCTGGTTTAAAGTGAGGAATATATTTATGTTTCACTTCAACACTTCCACCCGTTCTTGGGTTTCTTGCTTTACGTGGAGCACGATAGTTTAAACTAAAACTACCAAAGCCTCGGATTTCTACACGATCGTTGCTTTCCATGGCTAAAGCGATCTGCTCAATAATATCTCTAACAGAATCATCAACTAACTGCACAGGAAGATGTGTGCGCCAATTAACAATTCGTTCTACTAAATCTGATCTGTTCATGGTCACTCCTAATTTATTTATGTGTCATGTAACTTATTCAGTTTATACCATAAAAGAAAAAGAGGGCAAGCCCTCTTTACTCTTTACATAAATATTTTTTACTCAGTTTTTGAAGCGGCTTTAAATGCTTCAGCCATTGCATTAGTGAATGATGCCTCTTCTTGAGTTGCAGTACTATTTACCGCAGCAAGAGCTTCTTTTTCGTCAGCTTCATCTTTTGCACGTACTGATAAAGAAATTGCACGAGATTTACGATCGATATTAACGATTTTAGCTTCAACTTCATCACCAACTTTTAATGCCGTTGTTGCATCTTCAATACGTTCACGAGCGATATCTTGTGCTTTTAAGTAGCCTTCAATACCTTCAGCGATTTCAATAGTCGCACCTTTAGCATCAACTGCTGTTACATTTCCTTTAACAATTGTGCCTTTTTTGAAGTTAGAAGCAAAGCTACTAAATGGATCGTCTTCTAGTTGTTTAACACCTAGAGAGATACGTTCACGTTCAGCATCAACTTGTAACACAACAGCTTCGATATCATCGCCTTTCTTATAAGCTTTAACTGCTTCTTCGCCAGGCATATTCCAAGAGATGTCTGAAAGATGAACTAAACCATCAATACCACCATCTAAGCCAATGAAGATACCAAAATCAGTAATTGATTTGATCTTACCGCTAACTTTATCACCTTTATTGTGTGATTCAGCAAATTGTAACCATGGATTTGGTTTGCATTGTTTAAGACCAAGTGAAATACGACGACGCTCTTCATCAATTTCAAGTACAACCACTTCAACTTCATCACCAAGACTAACAACTTTAGAAGGATGAATATTTTTGTTTGTCCAATCCATTTCAGAAACGTGAACTAAGCCTTCAACACCCGTTTCAATTTCAACAAAACAACCGTAATCAGTTAAGTTAGTTACTTTACCTGTTACTTTAGTACCTTCTGGGTAACGCTTAGCAATTGAAACCCATGGATCTTCGCCTAATTGTTTTAAGCCAAGAGAAACACGTGAACGTTCTTTATCAAATTTAAGTACTTTAACAAGTAATTCTTGACCCACTTCAACCACTTCACTTGGGTGTTTAACACGTTTCCAAGCCATATCAGTGATATGAAGTAAACCATCAACGCCACCAAGATCAACAAATGCACCGTAATCAGTAAGATTTTTGATAATACCTTTAACTTCAGAACCTTCTTGTAGATTTTCAAGAAGTTGTTCTCTTTCTGCACTATTTTCTGATTCAATAACAGCACGACGTGATACAACAACGTTGTTACGTTTTTGATCTAATTTAATAACTTTTAATTCGATTTCTCTATTTTCAATATGAGACGTATCGCGTAATGGACGTACATCTACAAGCGAACCAGGAAGGAACGCACGAACGCCATTAAGATCAACCGTAAAGCCACCTTTAACTTTACCATTGATAACACCTAAAACTGTTGCAGCATCTTCAACTGCTTTTTCTAGAATTAGCCACGCTTCATGACGTTTAGCTTTTTCACGAGATAAGATTGTTTCACCAAAGCCATCTTCAATTGAGTCAAGCACAACATCAACAATGTCGCCGACTTGAACTTCTAATTCGCCTTGGGCATTTTTAAACTGCTCTACTGGAATTGCTGATTCAGATTTTAAACCAGCATCAACTAAAACAACATCTTTGTCGATAGCAACAACAGTACCACGGATAAGATTACCAGAACGAGTGTCTAGTTGATTTAAAGACTCTTCAAAGAGTTGAGCAAAAGATTCAGTCATATTTATATACTTAAATTAATATTAACGTCCACATTACATCATGTCTTGTGGGGTTGTTTAAAATACTCCAAATATCCCTATATTGGAGCTTGATCAACGCTGAAAATAAATTTACAGCGCAAGTTTTTCGTTTATATACTTAATAGATTGATTAAAAACATCTTGAATAGACAGTGATGTGGTATCAATTATTAGCGCATCAATTGCAGGTTTTAGTGGCGCAACAGTTCGATTACGATCGCGCAAATCACGCTCAGTTATCTCCTGCAAAATTTGGGCGAATTTAACATGATTTTGCTTATCTTGCAACTGTTTCATCCGCCTTTCTGCACGAGAGTGTGCACTTGCGTCAAGAAAAATCTTAACAGGCGCATCTCTAAATACCACGCTGCCCATATCACGTCCATCGGCAATCAGTCCCGGCGCTTGCCTAAAGTCACGTTGGCGTTGTAATAAAGCAGCTCTAACTGTATTAATAGCCGCCACTTTTGATGCTGCACCACCTATTTGTTCTGTGCGGATGTCTTTAGTGACATCAATATGATTTAATAGCACCTTAACTTCACAACCATCAGTATTAAACGTTAACGGTAAATTAAGTGCTAATTGCACAAGCTGACTTTCATCTTCGAGAGCAATAGCTTGTTTAATCGCACTAAGTGCTAGCACCCTATAAATAGCGCCAGAATCTAAAAGATGCCATTTAAAATGATTGGCTAACGCTTGGCATAATGTGCCCTTACCAACACCACTTGGTCCATCAACAGCAATAATGGGAACAGGTTTATTCATTTTATTTTTCGCTTAATCGTTTAAATTGTTCGAAATAATCAGGAAAAGTTTTCATGGTACATTTAGGATCTAATATTGTTACAGCTGTATCAGAAAGCGCCACGAGTGAAAAGCACATAGCAATACGATGATCGTTATAAGTTTCGATTTCGGCATGGGTTAATTTTGCGGGTGGCAAAATAGTAATATAATCTTTGCCTTCATCGATCGTCGCCCCTACTTTACGCAATTCAGTTGCCATTGCATATAAACGGTCGGTTTCTTTAACTCGCCAATTATAAATATTACGGATTGTAGTTGGCCCTTTAGCAAATAAAGCCGTTGTTGCTATCGTCATTGCTGCATCAGGAATATGATTCATATCCATATCAATACCGTGTAATTGCCCATGTGAACATTCAATATAATCATCAGCCCAAATCACTGTAGCACCCATTTTTTCAAGCACATGGGCAAATTGTGTATCACCTTGTAAGCTTTTTTTACCAATGCCCGTTACCCTAACTGTGCCACCTTTAATTGCAGCCGCTGCTAAAAAATAAGAAGCCGACGAGGCATCGCCTTCAACTAAATAATGTCCCGGCGATTGATAACACTGATTTGCTTTAACCGTAAATTTTTGATAGTTGTGATTTGTGACTGACACACCAAAAATAGCCATCATTTTGATAGTGATATCAATATAAGGTTTAGATACCAAATCCCCAATGATAGTAATTTCAGTATCATTTTGTGCCAATGGCGAAGCCATTAACAAGGCTGTTAAAAATTGGCTAGATACAGAACCATTAACTTGGATGTTACCACCGGTAAAACCACCTTGAATATGTAGTGGTGGATAACCTTCATTTTCGAGATAATCAATATTAGCGCCTCCTTGACGCAATGCATCAACTAAATGGCCAATTGGACGTTCTTTCATACGAGGTTCGCCAGTTAACACAATATTATTAGGACCAAGACATAATGCAGCAGCTAAAGGACGCATTGCCGTACCAGCATTACCTAAAAAAAGCTCTAATGAATGGTCAGATTGCAACATTCCCCCTATACCTTGAACATCACAAATGGTGCGATCGTGCGATAACTGATACTTAACACCTAATGCTGCAAGTGCATCAAGCATATAACGCACATCATCACTATCTAGTAAATTAGTTAAACGAGTATTACCTTTACTTAGTGCTGATAGTAATAACGCACGATTAGAAACGCTTTTCGAACCTGGCAAATTAATCGTACCACTAAATTTTTTTATTGGTTGTAATGTTAAGGATAACATAATGACTCTCTTTAATATTCTTTAAAATTTTTCTAACGTCGTTTTTAATAAATCAATTGCTTGCTTATCTTTCGCACTATTTTGCCATAACTTATCAAATAAAAGACGATACCGTTTAATGGCATCATAAGATGAAGTGATTGACGCAATACCAGTAACCACGTTAGGTAACTCACCTAATCGAAATGGGCTCATTGCTAATGAGATGGGACTTTCATCTTGATAAAAAATCTGAAAAGCAATTGATGGAATCGCTTCTTGGGTAATAGCAATAGTGGGGGCAAAAGATTGTTGTTCTATTAGCTCAATTAAATGATAAACTTCTTTACGTGCTAATAACACCCTTTCTGACTTCTTACCTGGTGAAATTGTCAAATTTCCCACTAAACCAATATGCAAAAATCGCTCTACATTACGCAAACTAATTAAATTAATCACCTTTGGAACTGATTGATGAAACTGCTTTTTACGTTCTTTTAAAATTGACAAAATGACTGAATATTTTTGATGATCAATCAACTCGCTTGATTCATTGAGCATCAGAGCTAAATGAGAAAGATAATCAGGTGAAGTTAATAAAAATGAAAATGGATCGAAGTGAGAATAGATATGCGTTGATTGCTCTTCTAACTGACGCATGCGCTCAAAAAAACCTTCACCACTCGAATAATATTCGGTATCAATGCCAAGCAGACTTGCAAAAGACGTATCGAGTAAAGATGCCAGTCGCTCTAAAGTTTCGATTTTAACAATTTCACCTTTTTCTAACCGATAGACTGCTGCTCTTGAAATTTTAAGACTTTCTGCGACATCTTCAGCCTTCAATGAAGCGGCAATCCGATACGCTCGTAAACGCTGACCTATAGCACAATAATCAATCGATCCAGTAATCATAATACACTCAAACTATTGGGATTTTGGCAGTGTATCACAAGGTGATAACAATGCCAATTTTTGTCAAAATGGTTCGGATTAATATACATTTGAGTCTATTATTTTAACAAAATTTGTTGTAAAGCCGATGCGTTTTCAAACTCGGTATACTCGGTTATTGCTTGTGGTTGTTTTGATAAATCAGCGATATTACCTAATGCTTGAGAAGCAAAAACGAAACCTTTTGACTCCATTACAGCTCGAGTATAAAAATCAATCAAATCTTGCTTGGTTATTTTTTTTACCTGCGCTATTTTTTTAGCTCTAGAGTCAAAAGCAAATCGAGATAACCGATAATCTGCCATATAACGCCCTAACTCTTCATCCAATGTTTGTGGTGGCATATTTAATTCATCAAGCACACCCTTTTTATATTGCTCAATATCGTCTTTCGATAATGCTTGCAATTTGTTTAGCATGATTGGGAAAAACTCTTGATAACGTTTTAGCAAATAAGCTGGATCATATTGGTTGCTTTGAATTAAAAACCCAATTCCTGATGACTCACCTACGGTCACTGGTTGAGAAAATACAGCATAACCAAGCTGTTCATTAGTGCGCAGTTGGTCATAGAACCATGGTGAAATAATTTTTGACAGTAGATAACTTAATGTTCGTCCAGTGATTTGGTCATAATTAGCAGGGATATAGCTCATCATCAGAGCATTATCAGTTGTTTTAGCTCGCTGAGTGAGCCTAGCTGTTAACGCATTTTTGATTTTGATATCCTCTATCGGTGTAAACTCTGCACTACGAACCAACGTTTTTTGAATGGCATGATAAAGATCTAATGATTGATCATTTGATAAATTACCAACGCTTAGCATATAAGGTACTGAACTTGTTAACAACTGATCCCGATAAGCTAAAATATTATCAATACTGATATTGTCTATAATTTTACGTTTTTCACCTCGTTCAAAATAACGTGGCATTACCGATAAGGCTTTTACTGGGTTGATAGCTAATAAATAGCTTTTAGCATGCTCAGCAGCGTCAAGTTGTTGCAAATACCATGATTTAGCCAAAGCCAAACTTTGTTCATCAATATTAACTTGTCTGTAACTATCAAGGATTGCCAAAACCATTTCGGATAAATGCTGATTAAAACCACTTGCTGTGATCATCAATCCGTTATCACTACTTGTTGACAATGACATACCAGCAACGCCAGCTTGAAACTGTAACTTAGCTAAATCACGACCAACAATGTAGTCAAGCAAATCAAATGTTACCACTGATTTAGCATCACTAAAAGCTTGATTGTTGCGTAACGAAATAACAATAGCAGCTTTAGGTTCATTATTAAAATACTGACTAACAAAATGGATATGATTACCACGTTTACTAAACTCAGCTGGTTGAGCTTGATCACGGTTTTGCTTCATAATTGAAAAATCATCAGGAATATAAGGATTTAATTTGGGCAGATTAAACGCATAATTTTTGCCTAACATTGCCCAATTCGATTTTTGATCGCGGGTAATATTATCCACTTTATACGGTGCATCAACAAAATAAGCGGTCTTATTGGTAGTTTGATTTGGTGCAATCACCCAAATTCTAGCATTATCTGCCGTCAAACTTTTTAAACGTGCCGTAATGGCTAATTTATCAAAATAAGTAGCAACATAATCTGAATTTAATACGTTTTGTACGGGATATAATAACATCTGGTCGGATAGCCATTCTACATATGACATATCACGCTCAACATCTTGATATTTGAACCCTAACGCTAACACTTTTTGCATTTCTTGATAATAAGTGTCAGAAATGCCCTCTTTTTGCATCAGCTGTAAATAATTAAAAATAGCTCCAATAACTTTATCTTTTTGTGCAAGCCCCTCATCAGTTAAAGTCGCATTGATACTAAAAATGCCACTATTACCATAGCGAATCGGATCGCTTCCAGCTTGAATACCTTCAATCAATCCTTGTTTTTGTAGCTGATCAGCCAACGTATTTTGACTACGATTACTAATTAAATAAGCAATATATTCATCACTCTTGTTTGCAAATTTAGACAAGTTATTTTCAATTGGAAATTGCAACAACAATAACTTTTTGGGTTGAGCTGGTATCATGGCAATTTGCTTACCTAAACTATCAGCAGTGATTGCTGGTTTATCAACCTTAGGCGCATTGATATTTTTATTAGGAATTTTTCCGAAAGTGCTTTCAGCTAATTTTGCCAATTTATTGATTGACTGATTACTATAAATCACGCCTACCATAATATTGGAGGAATAATAATTACGATGAAATCCAACTAATGCATCTTGCAACTTACTACCGTCTTTATCGCTTAACGTTTCTAAATTACCGCCTGAAAATTGCGAAGCTGGATGATTTTGATTAATTGTTTCGGAATCAACTTGCCCAATTAGAAAACCATCATTAGATCTGGCCATAGTCATTTCGGCATTAACGGCATTGCGTTCTTTATCGGCAAAATTAGGATCTAAATTAGGTTCAGCAATCGCATCGGCTAAATAATCGAGTGCTTTATCAAATGCGCTATTTTCAATCTCAAAATAAAACGCGGTTCGATGTGCCGCAGTGCTAGCATTATAACTACCTGCATGACGGCTTAAAAACTGAGAAAAGCTGGCAGGCTCTGGGTAATTTTTTGATCCCATTAGCACCATGTGTTCAGCATAATGTGCCAACCCTTGCTGATCTTGCGGATCTTGTAATGATCCAACAGGCAACGCCAATGAACCGAGTGACTTAACTGCATTAGGATCAGACACAAGCAGCACTCGCATTTTATTTGAGAGCTCAATTACTTCATATTGACGCTTGTCACGATCGCTTTGTTGTACTTTTTCTAACAAAACTGGTCTTGCAAGTTTATTTTCAATAGCAAAAGATATAGGTGAAGTAGTCATAGTTAATAGTCCAATAAAACTACCAATTATTAAATTCACTACTCTTTTATTTTTCAAATCCATCATATTCACTCGCTTGACTTTATCGTAAAAAAATAAGTTTTAAAAAGAAAAGAAAGAGAATTTATCAAAACACCTAGGCATGATGATAAATTCCGCTATTATGTGATAAATACAATTAATGTTCCCGAGTTTTTCGAAATTCAACATCAGGATATCGTTCTTCGGTCAAATTCAAATTAACCATACTTGGTGCAATATAAGAAAGATTATCTCCTCCATCTAAAGCCAAGTTCTGCTCGCATTTACGCTTAAACTCTTCTAATTTTTTCACATCAGAACACTCAACCCAACGAGCAGTTGTCACATTAACAGGCTCATAAATGGCTTCAACGTTATATTCCGATTTTAAACGCGCAACGACCACATCAAACTGTAGCACACCAACAGCGCCCACAATTAAATCATTATTCGCTAATGGGCGGAATACTTGTACCGCTCCTTCCTCTGATAGTTGAACAAGTCCTTTTAATAATTGTTTTTGTTTGAGAGGATCTCTTAAACGAATGCGACGGAATAGTTCTGGTGCAAAGTTAGGAATACCAGTAAATTTCAAATCTTCGCCTTGCGTAAAGGTATCACCGATTTGAATCGTACCATGATTATGTAAACCAATAATATCGCCGGCATAGGCTTCTTCAACATGTTCACGATCACCGGCCATAAATGTTAAGGCATCAGAAATATTAATATCTTTGGCAATACGCACATGACGTAACTTCATACCTTTTTCATATTTACCTGATACAATGCGCATAAATGCCACGCGGTCACGATGTTTAGGATCCATATTAGCTTGAATTTTAAAGACAAAACCACTGAATTTTTCTTCTGATGATTCAACTTCACGTTTATCGGTTTGACGAGGTTGAGGAGTTGGTGCCCAAGCAGTTAAGCCATCAAGCATATGATCAACCCCAAAATTACCCAATGCCGTACCAAAAAAGACTGGCGTTAAATCACCCGACAAGAAAGCATCTAGATCAAATTCATTGGAAGCCCCTTGCACTAATTCAAGCTCTTCGCGCAGTTGCTGTGCTAAATCATCACCGACCGCTAAATCTAAATCAGGGTTAGTTAACCCTTTAATAATTCGCACCTCTTGTATAGTATGGCCTTGACCAGATTGATAAAGATATGTTTCATCTTTCGCTAAATGATAAACACCTTTAAATAACTTGCCACAACCAATCGGCCACGTAATCGGCGCGCACATTATATTTAGCTCGTTTTCGACTTCATCAAGCAATTCCATCGGGTCGCGAATATCACGATCTAACTTATTCATAAAGGTTAAAATTGGTGTATTACGCAAACGCGTGACTTCCATTAATTTACGTGTGCGATCCTCTACCCCTTTTGCCGCATCAATCACCATCAAACAACTATCAACCGCAGTTAGCGTGCGGTAAGTATCTTCAGAAAAGTCTTCGTGTCCGGGAGTATCCAATAAATTAACCAAACAATCATTATAAGGAAACTGCATAACTGAGGTGGTAATTGAAATACCACGTTGTTTTTCCATTTCCATCCAGTCTGATTTAGCATGCTGGGCATTAGCGCCACGGCCTTTGACTGTACCTGCTGTTTGGATTGCGTGTCCAAATAAAAGCACCTTTTCGGTAATGGTGGTTTTACCGGCATCAGGGTGAGAAATAATCGCAAAAGTGCGACGTGCATTAACTTCGTCTAAATAAGCTTGTTCTGTCATAAAACTGTTTTAATCCACACAAAAATAATCATCTATTTTAGCAGGTATCTGTCTGTTTTGCCATTGATGTTATGCACAAGCCCATTTGCCTTATTTGTTGAACTATGCATAATATTTGCCTAATAAGTCATGCATAATTTACTGCTTCTTGACAAAAAGTTTCAGGAAACTATGCGTTTTAGTATAAAACCGGAACTTGCTATGAACATTCGTGATTTAAAATTGTACCTACATTTATGCGAAACCTGTCACTTTGGTATCACCGCACATGCCATGCATGTTAGTCCTTCAACCTTATCAAGACAGATCCAACGGCTTGAAGAACATTTTGGTCATCCGCTATTTATTCGCGATAACAGGCAAGTACAAATCACTCAAGTCGGCGAAAAAGTTAAACGCTTTGCTCAGCAAGTAATAAACATGCACCAACAGCTAAAATATGATTTAGATCAATCCAACCAACAGCTTGTCGGCGAACTTACGCTTTTTTGTTCGGTCACGGCCGCATATAGCCACTTGCCCGAAATACTCGATCGCTTTAGAAGCCACTATCCACTTGTTGAAATCAAGCTTTCAACCGGTGATGCCGCCGACGCAGTTGAAAAAATACAAGCCAATGCAGCCGATTTAGCCATTGCTGGCAAACCTAAACAACTCCCAACTGGCATTGAGTTTTTAAAATTTGGTGAAATTGAAATGGTCTTGCTAATCCCCAAACTTAACAGCACATTTAGCGACAAATTACATCAAAAACAACCCGATTGGCATAATATTCCGTTTATACTGCCAGAACACGGGCCAAGTCGCCACCGTATCGATTTATGGTTTAAGCAAAAAAAAATCACCAATCCCAAAATTTATGCAACAGTTGCGGGGCACGAAGCCATTGTATCAATGGTTGCTTTAGGATGTGGCGTCGCTTTATTGCCAAAAGTTGTAATGGATAACAGCCCAGAGCGAGTAAGAGAACGCATAACCGAATGGTCTACCAACTTAATGGAACCGTTTGATGTAGGTATTTGCGTACAAAAGAGACGGTTATCTGAAAAAATCATCGCTGCCTTTTGGGCAATTTGCAATTTAAATCTACCTAATAACGAATAACAAAAATATAGTGTATAATCGCGCATTAAAAACTAAAACCATCATAATGGACGTATTAAATTACTGAGAAACGACTCATTTTTTGCAAGATATAACAATTAAATCTGATAAATATGATTGTAATGGAATTCCAAATGAAACAGATAAAAATGTTAGCCTCATTGATACTTCTTGCTGGTGTTACCCTACCATCAGTAACACAGGCCAACACGACAGAATCAATCGAACCAGTTAAAAAGACTAAAGCGACCACATCTGGGACAAACACAGATACCAGCATAAAAACCGACAACAAAACAGTTGCAGCTACAGCTACAACCAATACCAAGATTGACACTAACAGTGATACCCCAGTCCAAAATGACAACACAATCCATAAACCTAAGTGGTTAGTTCGCAGTACATTGGCTTATTATGATGGCGATAGCAACGATCTTGTTACCGCTGGACTGGGCTTTACGCCGTTATCAACCACCATTATTACTCCTGAAGTCGAAGTTCCGAGCAAACCACACTTTCAAGAACGACGACAAGCCAAATTAAATCGTTATATTGACACCAAAATTGGCGAGGGAACACTATTCGGTTTTAGAAAGCAAGAATTAACTCCTTTGTTTGACGGCAAAATTGCAGGTACTGAAATATTAGCGGTACAAAGGCAAGACGGCGTGGGCATGCTGCTACAAATTCCGATTGATTTTGACAAAAACAAACCTTGCATTGTTGCCGTTCCTGCCATTGATTCAGACGGAGTACTCAATGCCAAAGATGTACAAATTCGTGGATTATGGGGACTTAGGCACAACTGCGCAGTGGTCTATAACGACAAAGGATTAGGCAATGGCATTTATGATATCAAACGCAAGCTTGGTTTTACCGTATGGGGCGAAGTGGATAGCGGTAATATCTTATTTCATCCTTCGATAAAGAATAAAGAAAAATATATTCAAAAATATCCCCATCGCTATGCCATAAAACAACTGCACTCAAAAATCAATGCCGAAGCACGCTGGGGCGAACATGTTCTAAAATCTCTTGAGTTTGCCTTTTATGAACTTAATAGTATGTTTTCGCCCAATAAACAGGTTATATTTAATAAAGACAATACCCTTGTTTTAGTCTATGGAGCGAGTGATGGTGGCGGTGCAGCATTAAAAGCAGGCGAATTGGATGACCAAAATATGATAGACGGCATTGTAGCAGTTAATCCACAAATTCAGCCGAATATTGATAAATCCCGAGTTACCCTCAAAATAGGTAACAGCAACAAACAAAAACTAGAAACAAAATCCATTGCCAATTACAGTGCTTATGGCGCACTATATATACCGTGTGCAATTCCCGCAATAAAACCTTATAAAGACAATGCTTACGTGCCTTATGCCAGTTATTTTCTTCACTCACAACAACGCTGTAATGCCCTAAAAAAGGCAAAACTACTCACGACAGGTACGCCCGAAGAAGCGCTAGAAAAACTACACCAAAATGGCTGGACACCCGATATGGACATCCAACTACCCTATTTTTACTACACGGAATCCATTGGCCTACCTTACCAATATATTAGTGCTTATGGCAAATACGATGTCACCGAAAACATGTGTGATTTTTCGGTCGCTAGTACTCAGCAAAATCCAATATATTACAGTGGAAAAGTCGCGCCATTAGAAGAAATTTCGTTTGAACAAATATGGGGCATGGCAAACGGACATTTGCCGCTTTGGAATGGCCGAGATGCAACGGTTTTGGATCTGGTTGAAAACGAAGATCTCAACACGCCAAGACGTGAATTTTATTCTAGTTCGCAAACCAAAAATATGGTTGATTATGGCACTAAAGGCGCAATTTGTGTTTATAAAAAATCACAAGATCCGCGCGTTAAGCAAGGCATAAAACAAGTTATGGCATCGGGCAACTTAAATGGTATAAAAACTTTTATTGTACATGGACGCAATAATGTTAAACAGTTACCCAACTATACATCGCGTGCTTATGTTGCTTTAAATAGTTTAGTTGAAGGAAAACAATCGCAACTACGATACATTGAAGTTGAAAATGCCAGTTACTTAGACGGCAGACCACCATTTGACAACACTTTAATACCAATTGATTATTATGGCGAAGATGCCATTGAATGGTTATGGGCCAATTTAACCACCAACGCCACACTACCGGTAAGTCAAGTAGTGCGAGCCAAAGCGCGCGGCGGCAAAAGTGGTTATGCACCACAAGTAACCAGTAAAAATTTAAAATCGATAACGCAAACGCCGAATCGCAATGATGTCATCCAAACAAACGATGGCAAACTGATATTACCAAATTGACAGTAAATATCCCAAAACCACTATCGGTTTAAGTGGCAGTATAACAGCTTAAACCGATAGCAGCAAAATCCATCTTAGTTCATGCTTTCTTTTACCGCTAAACAAATTTTGGGATATAACACAAAAAACAGCGAGGCTAATTGTGTATAATGTTGTTTAATATCAACAATAGTTTCGCTTAACAAATACAACTTTGGCCGTCTATTGGCCATGCGACCTAGCACATCACCGACAAAATCGATAGAAGCATAATTTTCCAGCCATGCACCTTGCCACACCGCGTTCATAAAATGTTGATAATCGGCCGGATAAGCATCAATATAAGGCTGGATATGCGCTTTTGTTACTTGATTAAATTGAGCCACACTTGGCAACACCCCATAATTAGCCCAATGTTTTGACAAAAAGTGATCCCAAACAATATCTAACGTAATGGGAGCAACGCGCTGATGCGATTTTCGAAATAGCAATTTGGCCTGTTTAACTTCAAATAGGCTATCAGTTAAACTATCAATTTTGCGATGCAACATAATGCCATCAGCAATAGTGGGCTCATAAGTTAAATAAGGATCACCTTTAACAAAATCCGCCACAGTATTACCAATTAACGAACTACGCGCCAACGTAGCCAAATGTAAATGAGCCAAAATGTTCATAAAATAGCAACACCCATTATTCACGATGCTTAAATTCGCCTTCGGCAAAACCTTCTCGCCAATAGCTAGTAATATGAAAAGCATCTGGCTGCAAATGTGTAAACTTATCCTTAACGGCATGACGAACAGCTTGTGCCAACGAACGTTCCATTCCCCCCCAAAATAATAACTTATCTTGCCCTGATAAATCGGCACTGATCACCGCATCAATTAACTGATGAGGTTTATCCGAATTTTGCACCAACCAGTTAACCTCAACACTTTTATTAACTGGCAATGACACCATATCACTTTTATGATTAACCTGCATAAAAGCAAAAACCTTTTGTTTTTTAGGAAGATGCTCAAGTGTATAACAAATGGCAGGCACCGCTGAAATATCGCCCATCAACACCAAATAATCATCAGTAAATTTCAACTTACCGGCAGCGCCAATTAAACCAATTTGATCGCCAACCTTAGCTTTTTGCGACCAAACCGAAGCTAAACCAGTGTCATGAATGGCAAAATCAACAAAAAATTGATTGGCAACGTGATCAAACTCGCGCACGCTATAGCTACGAACAAGCTGACGCAACTTATCGTCAACAAGGATTTTATTATTTTCATCAAGTTGCGGAAACGCAATTAAGCCAGTTAAAGGATCTGGGAACAACAATTTTAAATACGGACAAATCCATAATGGATCAATATTAACTGGTTTATTGCAACCAAACTCAATGCGAATAAAGCTCGGTGAGATTTTTTCAACATTCAATACTGTTAATAACGCATTAACAATGACTTTTTTGTTTATTTTGATTTTTTGTTTTTTTTCATCCATCATGTCCACCCTTATTTTTATTGTTAATTAAAATCATCATACAACAAAAAATGTTAGAGTTATGCTATTTTTACAATTGAAAAAATAGATACACTTGTTCGACCTAATAGTGGAAGAACAAGCTCATGCAAAAAACTAATTGTCAAATAAATTTAAAACGTTAACTTACCAAAAGCACCACACCAATCTTGACTAAACTTAGTAATTGCTGCATCCACAGCTGGATCAGAAATAAACTGTTCTGCCACATCTACCGGCAACGTAATAGATTTGCAACCTGCAAGCATACAATCTAACGCTTGCCTTGGTGTTCTAAAACTAGCGGCTAATACCATTGCCTGTGGGCAATGCAAATCTAACAATTTTTGCAACTCAAGCACGGTATCTTTGCTATTTCCACCTTGAGCATCGATGCGGTTGACATAAGGTGCAATATATTTAGCTCCTGCTAATGCTGCCAAAAAGCCTTGTCCTGCACCATAAACAGCCGTGCCTAACGTAGGAATACCTTGCTGGGCTAGTGCTTTTATTGCAATCAAGCCTTGCGCATTAACAGGGATTTTAGTCACAATCGACGGCACCTCCTTTCTAAGTTGATGAGCTTCTTTTATCATTTCGTCGGCATTACTTGAAAGCACTTGGGCAAACAGCAATTTATCTGAACCTAACACCTCTTGTAATTCATCTAATAACGAAAAAATTGGCTTGCCCGATTTTGCTACAATGCTTGGATTAGTGGTAACCCCACTAATAGGTAACACTTTAGCTAAACGTTTGATATCGGCAATATCGGCGGTATCTAAATATAATTCCATGGTTAACTCCTAATTCAGAATGAACAATCACTTGTTAACATATAACAACATTTGCATAACAAACATCGTAAAAAAAAATAACTCTACCGCCTAGAAGACGAATTTGCCATTTACTGGATTTTTATACGCTATATAAAAAAATGAGACTTAGATCACACAATTAAAACTTTAAAATAACTTATTAAATAAAAAAGATTTATAACAATTTTCATCTTTTTTTAACTGTATATAATCTAAATAAACCTACACCACTTAATTTATCCTTATGACAAAATCCATCAACAACGCATTAACCAAGTTTGTAATTCGTCAGCAAACAATCAATCGTATCTATTTTGTAAATAACAGCAATTGCGCCCTTTTGCATACCCACCCCGTCGACTTTCCGCAAATTGAAATCATATTAGAAGGAACGCAACAAATGCAATGGGCGGATAACAATGGAAAAATTATTGAAAAAATATTATCGACTAATGATCTTTTATATATTTCCGCTCACAGCTGGCACAAGCCCCTTTGGCATACACCATCGACCTTATTAAGTATCTTATTTGATAAACAACAAATCGGTATAAGCTTATTGCATTGGGATGGATTGCAGTTAATTCCTCAAGGTCAAGTCAATACCCCAAGACGAGGACCTCGGATTGGCACATTTATCATTCAAGCACTGAGCGAACTCATTTGGCACAACCCACTATACAAACACAATCAAACCGCCCACTACCTTATTCACAGTTTACTGAGCAATACGTTAGATTTGCTCAATACCGACATCAAAACTTCATCCAAAACAACCAGCCTATATGAAGCTATTCGCCAATATATCGATATACACTTTCGTGAAGATATAACGCGTGACTTTTTGGCAAATATGTTTTATATCTCACCCAATTATTTATCACATCTATTTCAAAGCGAGGGAAAAATAGGATTAAACCAGTACCTTAATCATATTCGCTTGGAATATGCCAAATCGCTGTTAAAAGATTATGAGCTGAATGTAAAGGAAATTGCCCTTGCATCAGGTTTTAAAGATAGTAATTATTTTTGTCGGATTTTCAAAAAAAAGACAGAGCGAACACCAACCGAATATCGTCGACAATATCATAGTAAGTTAATGTGCAAATAGTTTTTTCACAGTTAACGTTCAAACGCTTTTGTTTTTCACAATGAGCTATAGAAAAAGTTGAACCATTGGAGGCTCAAGAATTTATTATTAATGATTTTGGTCAGGCTAATTATCAATTTCCAATAAACGGTAAGCAATCAGCATTTGCAAAATTAGTTGATAACAACGGCAATGAAAAGACTATTTGGTCGAAACAGATTAATCGATTTTTAAATGAAAATAAAGCAGAAAAAGGAGATAAGATTATAATACAAGGTGATAAGTTTATAATGAATAAGAAGCAAATTAAGTCTATAAACTTATCACAGATAGAGATTTAATTAATCCCACGCGTGAGGGTTGTGTTTTGGTGTTTCTATACTTATTAATGCATCAAATACATTTTTACAGTTTAGACTATCTCCATCAATTTCGCCATTTTGACATTTTTTATTATATTCATCTCGTAGTTCTTTGTTATTTTCAAAGTCAGAAACAGTATAGGTCTTTTCATTACATCCGAATAAAAATATAGCGGTAATTAATACTAGTATCTTTTTCATATAAATTCCTTATAATTGTGGGTTTATATTAGATTAAGTTTTATTGTGTTTTATTAAGAAATCATTTACAGCCAGCCTAAGTAAATCAGAAATTGTCTTCAAAGGCAACTTTGCTCGTTTATTTTTTATTTCAATATCGTCTAATTCTTCATATTAGCTTTCATCAATTTCAAACGAAATTTTTCTCATGACTTTAGATTTAGATTCTGTCTTACCGCTAGAATATGGACGATCTGCTAATTCATCAGCCAGTTTATTTGCTTAGTTGTTTATAGTAATTTGATAAGGCATTGTAATGAATATAAATAAAAAGCAAAATTAACACTTTATCAAAGACAAGGGGTTTGTCACATAAATCATAAAGAAAAAATAACTGTCACTGAGTTGGCTAAACGCTTTATGATTAGTCGTCCGACTATTTATAACGTACTAAAGAAAACCCGATTGAAGCTGTCTGTGCCTCTAACCAGCATAGTTAAATGTTATAAAACAATTAGTTATAAATCTAAACATCTGGTTAAAGTTAAAAAGTCCATTGAAGATAAACTAAGACAACAAGCTAACTAAACACTATAACAAAACCTATCCGGGCGAAATAATCACTGAATAGCATAACCAATGATTTCTAAACCGCCTATGCGGCGGTAAACTCCAAAACTCGGTAAATGCTGTTTTATATTTATTTCTAAACCGCCTATGCGGCGGTAAACGTTGTCAATACCACTGTGCGCCATGCCTGTTATTTCTAAACCGCCTATGCGGCGGTAAACAAATTACCTACTTTTTCTTTTTAAATGAATTTTTTCTAAACCGCCTATGCGGCGGTAAACTAGAAACTGATATACTATAAACCTTGTTTAGCAAAAGGCAAATAGGATTTCTGTTTTCAAAAACCCTTTTTTGTATCGCTTTCCTAATATATTGTTTTTATTTACTTTAATTTATTAACAAAAAAAAGGGTTGGCAGCGTTTTGGTTATTTTTATGATGGGTTAATTTTACTATTAAAAATTATTCAGGTAGAGTATTGATTTTATTAAATTTTAGTTTTGTATATTTTTAAAGCAAAACATACAAAACCAAAAAAATAAAAAATCAATCTAACTTAGGATGCTGATCCACTAAATTTTGTCGCTGAGCCTGCAGGGTTTCGATCTTCTGTTCAATATCTTCGACTTTGTGCTCTATTGTGTCAAAGTGATCCGATAAGATTTCTTTGGCTTCTGAACGATCTGATGCCGCTGGCGTTGCGCCACGCAATGGTTGGTTTGCGGTTTCTCTCATCTTTATGCCAGTAAGTAAACCAATTAATGCCACGACCATTAGATAATATGCTGGCATATATAGATTATGACTTTCTTCAACCAGCCAAGCGATAACGGTAGGTGTCGCACCAGCAACTAATACCGAGATATTAAAAGATATCGCCAATGCACTATAACGAATACTGGTTGGAAAGATAGCCGGTAAAATGGAAGCCATAACACCAGTAAAACAGTTAAGTAATACAGCTAAAATCAATAATCCTAAGAAAATAAGACCAATAATGTCACTATTGATCATAATGAAAGAGGGATAAGAAAGAATTAATAAACCTAAGCTACCGCCAATAATAAATGGTCGGCGACCAATTTTATCGCTAATAAAACCGATCAATGGTTGCACAAATAGCATGCCTACCATAATGGCAATAATAATTAGCACCCCGTGTTCCGTATGATAATTTAGGTTGTGAGATAAATAGCTAGGCATATAAGTAAGCAACATATAATAAGTCACATTAGTGACAATAACGAGCCCCACACAGACCAGTAGGCTTTGCCAATATTTGGTTATGATCTCTTTAAATGTCATTTTAGGTTGATTGGTAATATGATCACGATCATTTTGATCCATTAAATCGGTATGCTGCTGAAATGCTGGTGTTTCATCTAATGCATGACGTAAATAAAGCCCAATTAATCCAAGTGGCAAAGCAAATAAGAATGGAATTCGCCAGCCCCAATCATGAAATGCATTTTTTCCAAGAATGCTTGATAATAATACCACTAAGCCAGCACCAACTAAAAACCCAGCAATAGAACCAAAATCTAACCAACTCCCCATAAAACCGCGTTTGCGATCTGGCGAGTATTCGGCAACAAATATGGCTGCGCCAGAATATTCGCCGCCAATTGAAAAACCTTGCGCAAATTTAGCTAACAGTAATAATATAGGGGCAGCAATGCCAATTGATGCATAAGATGGAATTAAGCCAATACAAAAAGTGCTTAATGACATTATGATAATGGTGATTGATAATACTTTTTGTCGTCCAAATTTATCGCCAAGAATACCAAAAACCAATCCCCCTAACGGCCGAACTAAAAACGGAACCGAAAATGTGGCAAGCGCTGCCACCATTTGAACACTTGGCGAGGCATCAGGGAAAAAGACTTGCCCTAATACATAAGCTAAAAAGCCATACACACCAAAATCAAACCATTCCATTGCATTACCTAACGCAGCTGCAGTAATGGCTTTTTTTAACTTGCTATCATCAATTATTAGAATATCGTTGATGTTTAATGGTTTGTTTTTGAACTTTCTTGTTTTTTTCATAAAATACCGCCTGTTTACCTAAAAATAATAAAAAAGGAATGATGCAACAAGGTAAACGGTTACCTTTTAATACATAAAAAAACAATACTTTTTGGACTACACATCAAAATGTGTTTATCAGCTAATTAAAATTGAAGCAAAAGACAGCAAAGATAAAAAAAGAGGATAATAAAAAAGCAAAAACTAATGTTTTATTGTCTATTTTGTTTTTTACCAAATCACAACAAAACAATTCCTTTTCGTGAATATTGAATACCAATTATAGCAAAATAACCCTATTTTGTAAAATGCAGCAAATAAACTGCTAATCATGTAGCTGTATAAATATAATTAGCAGTTTATTTTTTTGAACAAAAATAGATCCCAATCACAATGAATACTATCGAAACAAGATGAAAATAGGCAACTGGTGTATGTAAAAACACAATACTGAAAATGCCGGCTGATAAAGGGATGATGTGGGTATAAATTTGCCCTCTTGTTGCGCCAATTTCAACTATGCCTTTATTCCAAAATAGATAAGATAGCCAAGATGCAAAAATAGCAATATAAAGTAAACCCAGCAAAAAGTCAGGGGTAGTATAATGTGCTAGGTTAGAAACTGGATAACAATAAAAATAGACTAAAGCAATAGGCAATAGCATTGCTGAACCTAACACTGCACTGATAGTTACAAAAGCATTACCCGATATCGATTTATCTTTTAACCGCAAAAATGCGCTATAACAAGCCCAGCTTAGTGCAGATGCCATTGCCCACAGGTCGCCTTTATTGATATTGCTAAGTTCAGTTAAATTGGTTAGGTTTCCTTGTAAAATTAAATAAATCACACCGATAGTACTAAATAAAACCCCTAAAATATTATTTTTTGAAATCGTATCATTAAATAATAATTTATTCATAACCAATACCATGCATGGTGTTGCCGAAAGGTAAATTGAGGCATTAAGCGATGAGGTATATTGCAATCCAATATAAAGTGTTAGCGGGAACAAAATTTGCCCAAAAATAGCAAGCAAACATATTGGCCAAATCGATTTTTTAATTTTAGGCAGATCACTGCCGAGTTGTTGATGGTATAAACACAATAATAACAGTGCAGTAAGAACCCATCGACCTTCGGATATTATCATAGGATCGGCTTGTGTAACTAAAACGCGCCCAACAACATAATTTCCGCCCCAAAAGCAAGCCGCTAATGTAAGTAACAAATATGGCATAATAATACCCTAACATTAAAATGAAGATATAATGATTGTTGAGCGTATTATATACCTAAAAATAGTCAGAAAATAACGCATTTGAAAATCAAACATGCCACCTAATTTAGGTTCACTGATTTCGGCTAATTTATGTAAATTTAGATAAGAATATCAACTTAATCTAGAATCCTTATTTGTTATCCTTTAAAATAATTAAACCCAAACTGATAAGGTAATCCCTATGCGCTGGAGAGACCAAAGAGAGAGTGATAACATCGAAGATCGCCGCTCACAATCAGGAAGTGAAATGGGAACAAAAATTCCCATTGGTGGTAAAGGCAAAGTTGTTTTATTTATTGTCGTGTTAGTAGCGGGCTATTATGGCGTTGATTTGACCGGCTTGTTAAATTCAAATCTAATTGATACTAGCAGTACTGAGCAAAGTACCAATCAATATTCAATTGATGATGAAGATGCAGCTAAATTTACATCAATCATTTTAGCCAGTACTGAGGATTATTGGCATCAAGAATTTCAACGTTTAGGCAAAACCTATGTTCCCCCAAAATTAGTACTTTATAAAGGCACAACAAGAACATCGTGCGGCACTGGGCAAACCTTTATGGGGCCGTTTTATTGCAGTATTGATAAAACCGTTTATCTTGATATGTCGTTTTATCAAGAGATGAAACAGCGACTTGGCGGTGGTGGTGATTTTGCTCAGGGCTATGTGATTGCGCATGAAATTGGTCATCATGTACAAAATTTGCTGGGTACATTTAGCCAAGTTGAGCATTTAAAGCAGGATCAATCAACAATAACGAATAATCAATTATCCGTTAAGTTAGAACTGCAAGCTGATTGTTTTGCTGGTATGTGGGGCAATGCAATGCAGCAACAAAATCGACTAGATACAGATGACATTGAACAAGCCTTAAACACAGCAAAAGCTATTGGCGATGATCGCTTGCAACAACAAAGCGAAGGATATGTGGTGCCCGATAGTTTTACGCACGGCACATCTAAACAACGTTATAGTTGGTTTAAACGAGGATTTGATAGCGGTGCAATTAATGAATGCAATACATTTGCCCAATAAGGAAAGAATATGCTAAATAAGTTAGTTAACCGCGTTTTATTAGTGAATGATGACGGATTTGATGCACCGGGCATTAAGTTATTGCAAGAAATCGCAAAGCAAATAGCCCACGAGGTTTGGCTTGTTGCACCAGCGATAGATCAAAGTGGTGTATCGTGTTCAGTAAGCCTAAAATCGCCATTTAGAGTTACTCAGCGTGGTAAACACGAATTTGCCGTTTATGGCACACCTGCCGATTGTGCGTTATTTGCGATTAAATATTTGATGGCGGATCATTTACCTGATCTTGTGCTATCGGGAATTAATAATGGTTCGAATGTAGGCTTTGAAACAATCTTATCTGGCACGGTTGGTGCGGCAATGATGGCAATGACGTTGGGCATTCCTGCGATTGCTTTAAGTCAAGTAACCAGTGAAGATAATCAGCCAACTAATTGGGATTGTGCTAAGCACCATGCACAATCAGTTGTCGCTAAATTACTTTCGTTATCGGCTCCGCAAAATATCTGCTTTAATGTCAATTTTCCTGCCTGTGTAGCACATCAAGTTAAAGGTTTGAAAATAACCAAACAAGGCGATAGCGATGTAAGTCGTTTTGTGGTGATGCCAACCCAAGATCCCGAAGGCAATAACTATTTTTGGTTTAGAGCTAAACGCAATTTGCGAGTAATTGATGATAATAAAGAACTTGATGCCGTTAATGCCAACTTTATTACCATTACACCATTAAGTTATGAAAGAACAGATTATGCCTTTTACGAAAAACTATTAAACACATTTAATCTTTAATTATTTTTTGGCGATTTGTCTTCCTTACTATTAGGAAGACAAATTTGCTATTAATTATCTTTAATCCACTTTATTGTTTGCATCTTTTACCAATGCACAAAAGAATAATGATACTGCAACCATAACTAACGCAATCCAATAGATGACCTCATGCCCATAGGCTTTTGAGACAAATCCTTGTAGCATTCCAGCGATAATTATGCTAAAGACAACACCATTATTAAATAAGGTTGAAGCCACGCCCATTTGAGTTGGCAATAAGTCCTGAAAATAGATAATGCCAATATTGGCCACAATCCCAATGAATAGCGCGTTAAATAGCTGTAATGCTAACAATGCGGTTTTATCGGTGCAAAAAATCATACCAATATAAAAAATTAAGCCACAGATAATCGCAATAAAAAACAGGTTTCGTTTGCCTAAATAAGGCACTAAATATCCCGCAATAATCATAACGGGAATTTCAATACCTGCAGCAAGCCCCATTAACACCCCTGGCAATGAATCAGATAGATGCAATACAACATCCACATAAATTGGCATATCAATGATATACATCATGTTTGCTGTCCACATAAATACGGTGGATAACAATAAGCAAAGCACATTTCTGTTTTGCCAAATTGGTTGATTTGCCGCTTGTAGCTCTGTTGCGCTATTTAGTTGTGAAGTGGGATTTTTTGCAACCGAAGGTAAAAAAATGGCAACAAACAGCATCGCGACCATAAACATGCTCATGGCGGTTAAATACATAACCGTAAAGCCAAATTTAACGGCTAAACCAAATGAAATTGGCGGACCAAACACCCAAGCTAGCGAAAGTTGAGCACGAATGAGTGAATTAAAGGCCACAACATTACGCCCCGTTTTTACCGCATATTCGCGCGCTAAGGCAAAAATTTGTGGCATAGCAGCAGAAGATAACGCAGCAAACAGCACCCCAAGGGTGATTAACACCAAATAGTGACGTGAAAAGGCAAAGATGACGCTGTTAGCAATACCCATTAAACAGCAGAAAATGACAATATAACGCCTGTCACCTTTTTGGTCGGAATATTTAGCCAATAAAAAGCTACCCACAATGCTCGCTAAAGCATTAATCGAGAAAAAAAGCCCTACTAAACGAGAATCAACGTTGACTTCAAAGGTTAAAAATCGACTTAATGTGGGAGATTGTAAAGCGCCTGCAATACCCACAATAAAAGTGGTAACTAGAAAAGCAAAAAAAATAGTGCCTTGTTTTTGGCGAAACGAAGATACATTAGCCATATCAATAAATAATAGAGGAGAGTTTATGCCAATTATATACTTAAAATCGACATACACGTAACAAAATTTCGAACTAAAATTCGAACTAAAATAAGCTTTCTTCGATTTTTTGACCATTTATTATGGTTTAAATCGACGCTAATGTGACTTTAAATTTTACAGCTGTAATGATTTGAATTTATTATGATTGATGTTGTAATGATTAATCTGTTTTCCAAAAAATAAGGCAATAAGATTTGCAATATGATAGCTAATTGACAATTAAGCAATAGTGAGGCGCGCAATTTTACCAATAAATAACCCAATTTATTTACCTATCTATTTGATATAAATAAATTAAAATTTTGATAGATATTGAATAATATTCTTTTTGGTCACTTTTTCTAAAATCACTGCATTTTTATCTTGAAAATAGCCGTTATTAGTTATTTCATGATTAGCATCTTGAACAAATCGCACAGGATCATAAAAATTGAAGGTGTAGTGACGGTTATTTATGGTGACGCTAAAATTTAAAATGATACCTTTTGCTTCACTTTCAAATTGCAATAAATCGTCATACCAATCAGGTAGTTGAATCATCATTTATCCTATTTTTGCTATATAAAATCTATACTGAAAATCTAAAAATTTTTGATGCATAATATTATTGATTGTATATCAATAGATTAAATATTTATTAACTGGTTGTCTTTGTTATTTTATTCAAATACTTTGAACTTTGATAATCGATAATCGCCTTTATCGTACACACATCCAAGTAAAACATTCCCTTGGGTTTTTATGGTTATTTCACGCTGATAACAATACTGCTGTTCAAATTGCCACGCTATATTTGCAATATCTAGATATTTTAAGATAAGTTCAAAACTACTATTAGCATTGATAGTAAAATCATTTAAAAATGTAAGGGAGCTACGCTCGACATCAACGCCTAATGAGTATATTTTGGCTTCTATTATCATGATTTCTATTGCATGATAAAAATAGCTAAAGCCTTCGTCTTTATTAGATTCATCAAAATAATGTTTTTTACCTAATACTTTGGGGGGTAAAATTGCATATAATGCTTGTTCGGATAACCCTACTTTTAAGCCTAAATAACTACCTGTTTCTAGAAAGTTTTTTATATTCATTGATTTATCCATGACATGGGGAATAGATATAACACAAAAAAAACACGCGGTATTATTACCTTAACGTTTTGTTATCACAATGAGTATTTATTGGTTTTTTAGTACTATTTATGTTGAGTACTATTTAACATCATATAAATAAAATCCCTCTTCAGTAAGATAAAAAGCCCGTTTGCAATCTTGCATAAATATGGAAGATATCAAAAACGGCCTGAGGTCATCATGATTAATAGCGTGCTGAATAAAATCGATCAATTGTGCTTTAAATGCCCTGACTAGTTGCCCTGCAAATATAGCTTTTTTACCCTTATAAACAATTAAGTGATGTGCAATATAATAGCTATCCTTTTCAAGGAGATAAACAAGGTCTGAAAATGACTGAGTAAATAAAGTTAAATTGCCCTTACGCACAACGTCTAACATGTTGAAAAATATATCTTGCTTATCAGTTCCTAATACAAATTCTTTGTTGGCTAAATTTTTAAATACGTAATTATTTTTCATTGAACTATTTATGATGACTTAATATCTGTAAGTAACTGCTTTAGTCTTCTAATTTCATTAATTAATCTTGGTATATCCTGTCGTGCATGAGCAATAAATTCTTGATCGGCAATAGTAGCGCCAATAAGCTCAATGTCTTCGCCTCGATTATTGTTACCGCCTGTCATGATAAAATTACCGCCACTAGTATGATTTCTACCCTCAACATAAGACACCCAAGGTCCTTTAGTTGCGTTATTACATCGCATTTGTATCAATTCTAATTCGTCATCAGAGATATTCGTTGTTCGTTGCATTGACACCTCTTTAGCTAAGCACGGTAAAATAATGGGAAAAGTTGATTATCTTGATTGCTAAATGCAGTATATAACCATAAATTGATCATTAAATAAATTTAAAACCAGTAAATCATCTCGATAAACAAACATAATGATTTATATTTCTAGGCAAAATCATCCTATACTTTAATTAAATTTTATTATTAACAAACTTATATCCATTAATCATTTTATTTTTCTGCATAATCCAGTTCAAAAAGTTAATCGGCTATTCTTCTATTATCATTTTAAACCAATCTTAACGCAGTTGTTTGCTCTGATACAAAATTGGGAACTAAATAGTTTTGTTTTAGATTGTTTTAAAATAAGTAACTAGGGTAAATAGTCTTTATCATTTGTTATTTAATCGTCGTTTTAACTTTCTTATTTCAGGCGTTAATGCAAAGCAGTCTTCTATAGGCTCATCAGATAACGACCAATAATCAATGAGATCCATATAATCATCATGATTATGAAATAAAAGCGCTAATACTTGGCTAATTTTTGGCGATGACGCGCTAATTCCAGATGATAATAAATCATTGGCCACATCAAGTAATAAAGTCATGAGTATGTGCTTTTGTAACTTTGAATATGTTGAATTAACATAAGCATAGAGGTATTTATCGAGCCATGTTTGCGTTCGATACTGATCGGGCAGTTCATACGCCCAATCTTGAGTGAATTTATCACCGAGTGGTAAATGTAGATCGTTACATAGCTGTTTTAGTTCACACATATTTTATTCTTTCATTATTGATGAAGCTATAATTGATAATATTTCCTGTTACTTGTTGCGTTACAGCTCTAAAAAATTATCATTTTCTGCATAATAATTTAATGATTGAATAAAGTCATCTATCGTGGCTGACGGCTTTTGATCTAAGACAACATCAACAACATCAGCAAATTGTTGACCTGAATAGAGATAATGTAAATGCTTTTGCCGTACAAGAGGAGGGTAAATTTCTTGTCCATCATCATCGACTTCAGGATAGTCATCAATATAATAGCTTTCTTGATTTTCCAACGCTTTGTCTTCAATGCCATATACACAAAAATCATCATCTCGTTCAAGACTATTTTTCATATAGTCGATTATATCGTTTATTGAATAAAGATTTTCTTTAATAAGCATGTTCCTAATACTCCTATATCATTTTGGATCATTATAATATTGCGAATATAATCTCTACTTTTATAAAAAGGCCGTTTCAGCATAACCTATTTTTATCATTGAAAGATTTTTTAATTTAACGCCGATACCATGTTCACTATCGCCAGACCAGGCAAACATAAAGCCATATTCATCCTTTTCTGGTAATAAGTAAATTTTAATGAGTGAAATTTGCGATAATACTTTACCGCCATCTTGCTTATAAACTTGAGTAATATAAGCCGTGATTTCATTATTGATGATGTGATGTAGTTCGACTTGGTGAGATTTAATAAAATCGATATTATTTTGCATTTTATTATCAGACTCAAAGGATTCTAGATAAATAATCGGGATACATTGTTGGCTAAAACTATCCAACATAATATCTATTGCTATGCCTTCGTCTTCAATAATATAGCTTTTTATATTTTGGCGATTGTTCTTTTCCATTTATTAATCTCGATTAATTTTGTGGCGAGTATGTCCCGATTAGCGCTAAACCTGTTGAAGTTGGCATTATACTCTACCTGATTGAAGCATTTTCCCTTTTTGACCACCCCATTGGTCATCAATAATGTAGTGAGCAGTAATCGGCACAAGTGCAGGTACAAAGGTAAATTTATAAAAAACTTCATCGCCTTCACAAATTTCATAATATAGTGAATATAATGGTGCATCTAATTGTAGGTTAACAGTAAATTTTTCTGTCGCCGAGGCAACTTCAATCACATTGTCAGGATGTGTATAAAAAGGAACAACAATGCAACGTTGGGTTTGATTATCCATTATAAAACTATCTGCTAAGGTTAAAACGACATTCGCACCGAAAGCATCATCAGGTAATGGATCAAAAATAACATAATCGTGATGCATAACGACACCTTGTTCGATATTTTGTTTGCCCCATTGCGATAATTCTTCACTGTATGGTCTTGATCTAACCAAAATTTGACTATGAGATATTAATAAATCCACAACCTGCTGTTTGTTTTTTTCCATCAACAATACCCTCTTTTCCACACTATAAAATCATCAAATTAAATATAGGAAACCGCTGGATGGTTTACACCACATGATTAAACTAATCCGCTAACACTTACACGGCGTTTTACTAAAAATCGCTTAAGTTTTGTTTTCTATTTTTTACATCACTAACTATTTGCTGATTATGCCACATCTCCATGAAAGTAAGCATATTTTTCTGCTTTTTCATTCATTTATTAGCTAGCATCTTTTGTGAATGTTTGATTGATTCGTTAGTATCATAGGTCTTAACCAATAGATGCTGCAAAGTCTCAATTAATCACCAAACGGTATAGAATCCTGAATATTTTTTACAAAAAATATGACCGAAAAAATAAGCCTCACATCTTCATTAAAGTACCTATCACTTTTAGTTTTCCCATTCTTTGGTCGGGCAGGTTTTGTGAATGTTTGGTGATACGTTAGTTATCATAGTTTTTACCCAATAGATACGGCAAAGTCTCAATTAACCGCCAAACGGCATAGAATCCTGAATATTTTTTACAAAAATATGACCGAAAAAATAAGCCTCACATCTTCATTAAATGACATTTCTTTCAGCTTTCCCATTCTTTTGTCGGCTAGTAGCTTTTGTGAATGTTTGATTGATTCGTTAGTATCATAGGTTTTAGCCAATAGATACGGCAAAGTCTCAATTAACCGCCAAACGGCATAGAATCCTGAATATTTTTTACAGAAATATGATCGAAAAAGTGCACAGTTGAGTAAATACCCTGCCTGTTTTAGTAGATAGCAGACTATTTAATGCTTCATGAGGTCTTTCGGTGTTATCTATATGACTTAAAAAGAATATAACAAAACTTATTTAACTAAAATAAGATTAAATGGGTTATTTAATTCAATTACTATTTTGAAATTGGCACTTGATTCCACCCTAAGAAAGTGATTGGGTAATTCAATTGCATTAATGAATGGGTTTGATGTTTCGAAATAGATCACCCATTTTAAATCATCCTTAGGTGTTAAGTAGGCGATAAAACCTTCCGAGCCATAGCTTCCTTCACCTAAAAAGCATTTATTACCATTTGTTTGGGTGATTTTTTGGATGATATCTATATTAGTGATATTATCAGGATCTTTATCCAAAAAAAGATTAAGGTTGAATGGTTTCCCTTTTTTAATTAACAATTGGGGATAAAACTGGGCTGAAAGGGATATCGATTCACCAGTAGAAAAGTAAATCCCGTCTTTTATAGGTAACGTTTGTTTATTCCATAACGCCAATATTTTTGTCATCTAAGCACTCTTTTATATGTTAATCCCAAAAAGCGTGGTTAATTTATTGCATAATCAAATCTAGATTTGATGCAAGTATTATAAATCTCTATTAGCTAATTTATACGGAATATTCATCAAAGTAGCCTTTTGTTTTTTATCGAACATTACTTTATATTTGCTTAATGTCGAGTGATTAACTGAACTATAATGCTCTAATTCAGTACTTAGTGTACCATCATCCTCCCAATCACATAATGGGCAAACATCGTATTGTCCTTGATGAGTTAAGGTTAAATAATGGCAACAAGGGCATGCATGCAAAATATCTTCGTCCCCTATAATGGTAATAGGTGCATCATATAAAGCACTAACATATTGTTTTAAATATTGATTAGAATAGCCTTTCAATTTAATATCAATAAAATAACCTAATAAAAACGGTTGAATAGCATCATCATAGATATTTGTATATGTTAAAGGTTGACCATCTTTATCAAGATAATTTGCAAAGAGAATATTCTCAATATCCTGTTTTGAAGATTGTGCAATCATTTCGATAGCTAACAGTGTTAAAGCGAGTTTTCGGCTGAGCGTCTTCATTGAGTAAAAGTGAACAATGATAAATTATCTAATTTATCAAAAATACAGTTTGATCACTACCTCACTTTTTATTTTATGCTTATGATAAATGAAAAACTGGAACAATAAAAAAGATAGAATGTGAAATATGGAAAGATTAAATATTGATCTTATTGATATTATTAACAATGGCGGCTTTTTAAAATGCCTGCCTGCTTTAGCGCAACATGCTTTTTTTCGACATTGCCAAATAGAAACAATGAAATCAGCCATTTTGTACACAGCTAAAATCGGACTTTTTGATATAGAAATAGGTCTTGATAAAAAAGAACATAGTGGCTATGAACTCATTAATTTATCTGAAGATAACCATGAAGTTAGTGGTATCGCGATCCATGATACTTATGGAATAATGAAAACAAATTTTAATGCTTTATTACCAGCTAATATTATCCAACTATTGCCTGAGCATACAGTAAACCATATAGATAATATAGAACAAATTGAAATACACTTCTGTAGTGGAAGCACTATAATTTATCAGCGAGCTGACTTACCGCCTGCGGTGATATCCAATACATTAAAGAGCGTCATTTTTTGAATTGGCATAATGAGTGATTTGTTTATCGTCATCAATTAATATATGATTATTATTGATTATATAAGGAAAAATAGAGATAACATTTCAAAAGAAGATCTCAAAATTTAATCAATTAAAATTGAGTCACATGAAAAAAGAAATGTTGCCCTTGTTCTGTTGCGATACCCAAAAGGTAATAAAAAATGAACTCTATCGATATTATAAAAAGCTATTTGGCAGGCACACTTTCTCCGCAGGATTTTCAAAAAGAACTTTATTATAATAAGGATATTGAAGATCTTCTATCTGAAGAGCATCAAATTCCCCCCTATACCAACAGATATAAAAACGCATTTTTATATCTTATTGAAATTGATATTTTATTGCCATCAGGTGAAATCAATAGTAAAGATTTACTTTCAAAGTTTCTTACTAAAAGAAATATTAACTTCTCGCTAAATAATGAACATAAAAAAAAGTATGATCTATTTATGAAAATTCAGCCAAGCTGGTTAAATTTAACTGAACCATACTTTAATTTAATTATGAATAAACATCGGGATAAAGTTGGAGTTGAATTGGAAAGAGCGTTAAAATTAGAAATTAAGAAAGATTTTAAATTCTTAAAAAATAGACCTAAATGGCTTCAATCCCCAAACTGGCCAACCGTAGATAACAAACCGTTAATTTTTATAGGTCAATTAGATATAACCCAAATTAGCCATGATATATCCTATTTATATATATTTTTAGATGAAAATAAAAATACATATATGACTTTTGAGCAATCAACATAAACAATAACTAACTGGCAACACGGCGATATGATTTAATAATAATTCTATCGGGTTGCCATATCTAGCAAAATCTCAAGCGATATATCATGAATAAATTAAAAATTAGGCAACAAAAATTTGAAGTGAAACATTACTGGTCCCCAGATATACATGATCCTTGGCGATGGAAGCCAGAAGACAATGCAGTATTTTACTTATTAGAAATGAATATTGGTATTACAGGAAAGGATGAAACAGATATTTATTCAATTATTATTGCTACTCCAGAAGGGATAATGAATTTAAATAACAACAGAATACAACAACCTAAATTATATAAAATGTTGTTACTATACCAATACGATTGGAATAAGGTTAGACGCACAATAGATCAGCAGCTTGCTTTGATAAATCCCTCTGATGAAATACAAGCCTTGGATAAATTAGCCAGTAGTTTTTATTGGGAATATGATGGTATGAAATAACCCTAAAAAAAATATGCTAATTATGAATATGTGGTGATGAGTAATTAGCACAATTTATTAAGTGATCCTTTATAGCGGTTTGAGTAAAAATAGTTTGGTTGAGACTGAGCCTAATGGGAACGTGCAAACTAAAACCAGCGTTCATGTGGATTGCAAAAGTGAAGTACATAAGTATTCCATAAAATGGGAGTTTTAATATTAATGCATTTTCAAAGAGAAAAGATCTTATATGCAATTCAAAAAGCATATGGCGATTTAAGCAACCCAGATTTCCATTTCGTGATGGAATCCTATAACTCCCTAAAATATAAATGTCTACTAAATGATATCCATGCTTTATTTAAAGTAGAAGATAATACTGATTTAAACTATGACGTATGTATATCGCTAAAATTTAATTATCATAATAAATCAATGTACTTATATTTATCTTTAGTGTCGGCCTATGCTTTTTTATATTATGAAAATAAAGTTATCGATTGTAATGATGATATTTATCAAATATTGCCTGAACTGATTGATATATTACATGATTATCATTTTGTGTTGTTAAACAAAAATGAGCTTTTATTTACCTTTGATATAAATTCCTCGGCTTTTGGTTTCGAGGATAAAAAAGCATCAGTTTTAGCACTGTTGTTTTCATTCGGTTTATCGGTCAATTAAAAATAATAATTAAACTACATGACGACAGCTTGGGAATAGTCGAAATAGGAGAAAAATAAAATACCAGAAGTAAACAATCAGGCAATTGAAACAATCTATGGAGAAATATATGGAAGAGACGCTTTAATATTAAAAGACATCATATTTGATATGTTTCCACTGGAATTAAAGGTAGTAGCTTCTTTGTGGTTACCACATTGCCAACCCAGCAGAGGATTAGAAGGCGAGGCTTTAATCTGTTTTAAATTTAAAAATATAAAAAGTTTAACTATTACGATGATTGATGAATCAAAATATCAGCTGGTACAAAAATCTTGTTTCGATAAAGTATTTGATAAGGAACAAAATGAACATTATGTTTTAAGTACTTATGATCATATTTTTGATGTGATTGGTCAATGTGAAGTAAGCTACAAATAGTTATTAACGTTTGTAATAATTTGGAAGGAAAATTGGCTGATAATATGGTTGTACATCATAAAAACCCATTATTTCGTCAATAATAAAGATTTACACAAGTATCCTAAAAGAATATCCCTTATTTGGTACTAATTAAAAGAGGTCGGTATGAATTTATTCTGCGATAATTGTAATAAAGCATTTATAGCATCAGAGGAGCAAGACCGATTCATCTTAGTTTCTCGTGAAAAAAACATGAAATTCATTATGATACAGTGCCCTTATTGTTTTATGAGTTATGCTTTTAATCCAATGCAGTTAACTAACCTAGACAATAAAAAAATCCCTGTTGTTAATGGGTTAAGATGCCCTAAAGAAACATGTACGGGTATAGTATCTTATATTGAAGATATCCCTCCATTTTTTGGGTGTGGTGAATGTGGTAACGTCTGGTTAAAAAAAGAAAATTTGTATGATGATATTAAAAATATAATATCTAAGTATCCTTATAGAAAACATGCATATAATATAATAAACGGCGAATATTTACCTGTTCTAGATAAAGAAATTCCACCATGCTATGATGAGCAAGTCAATTTAGAGTGGAATGATTAAATAAATCAAAATGATGGTTGTGATGATTGCAGAAAATAGCCAGATACAATTTATTGTAAATAATAATTGGAGATTATGAATGAAAACTATAAGAGGAATTGAAAATTTATTCCGTATTTATAAAAATCTGGATGAACCATGGCGCTTTTTTGTGGAACCTGAATTTATAAATGAGATCAATTGCATTAAAAATGCCAATTATTACTTTGCAGAGACGGAAGATGAATTTGATGAAATGGATGATACACCTGATAAATATAACCCATGGTTAGAATATCCGACATTTCAAGCCATTATCGATAATAAACTTGAACATCATCCTAATGCTACAAAAAAAGATTTATTAGATGCTGTTATTTATTACCTTGAAAATGATGATTTTTTGGATTAATCCAAAATGGGAAGGTCAAAAAAAGATCTTTCCATTTTTAAGCAAAAATCTGTAGTAGTAAAATTTACCGTTGTTAACCGCATTAATGCAGTCTATTTAAAACAGTTTTTATCGCTAAAGAGAAATTATGAAAAAATTTTTAGAATTACTAAATAAACAAGGTATAAAGTACCTCATTGAAGACAATAAGATCACAGTTGATGGTAATTTAAATCTAAGAAATAAAGGAATTAAAGCATTACCTGAAAACTTGTTTGTTAACGGGGATTTGATTTTAACTCATACCAAAATTGAAGCACTGCCTAAAAATTTTTCTGTTAGTGGTGATTTAGATTTAACAAATACAGAAATTAAAAAATTACCTGAAAATATACTTATTGGTGGCTATTTATATTTAACAAATACGGAAATCAAAGCATTACCTAAGAATTTTTCGATTAGTGGTAGTCTAAATTTAGCAAAAACAAAAATAACAGCACTGCCAGAAAACCTATCTGTCCAAGGTGATCTCAATTTAACAGTGACAAACATCAAAATGCTACCCGAAAACTTATCAGTTGGTGGGAGTTTATACTTAGGATTTACAGAAATAGAAGCATTACCAGAACACTTTTCTATTAAAGGTGACTTAGATTTGAAATTTACCAAAATGACTAGGTTACCTGAATACTTATCCGTTGATGGTCACTTAAACATCGAATCGACAGAAATTCAAGAATTACCCGAAACCTTATCTGTTGGTCGTGGCATACATTTGGATATAGATCAAATACAGAATATAGCTTATCGTAAAACTGATGAAGATAAGTCGCAAACTATTTTTGCTTGTTGGGCTAATGGCGCATTTGCAATTCAAGCAATGGACTTTTTTGGTACACTTGCAGATTTTGAAAAAATGGTGGATGAAAACTATTCTGAAGAAAATGCGATACAATATAAAAAAATGGCGAATGAATGTATTAAAGAGCTGACTACAAAGCTTAACAAACCGTCATCGATAGTAAATTAAGATAAGGTAAAAAAACAACCTTCCTTGATTACCCCAATAAGATCGGCAAAATGACTATAATGCCGAATACTACCAAATAATGTGAACTGTCCTCATTTTAGTGGACAGTCATTTTAAATCACTCTTTAATTTAATTTTATTTTAAAATTTAATAGGTTATAAAAAATACGGATATCAATATACTGTATTTCAATACTCTAATTTATACAAATTTTCAACATTGACATGATAATTATTATTACCTATGCTTACCAAACGTAAGCAAAAAATACGAGGACTAATTATGAAAGTATCAGCCAAAGAAATCGAAGCTATGTCAAATAAAGGCAGCAAAGAGAGATACATTTATTCTATAAAAAGAATTGTTGATAACGAAAAAGCTTGGGTTTTGGATTATGATGGTTTTGCCTTGAGTGGCATAAATGGTGACAATAGTGAAGTTCTTATATTATGGCCAGCTCGTGAATATGCTGCAAATTGTGCTATAGATGGTTGGGAGAATTACAAACCAAAAGCATTATCGCTTGATTATATAATGGATGATTTGTTGCCTAAATTATCATCAAAAGGGACTCAAGTCGGTATTTTCTCAGTTCCAGGTCTATCTAATACCCCAGTTGTTGATGCTGAAAGTTTACTGCTTGATTTAGAACACGAATGTAGTAATTATATGTAATTTTATATTAATATCAGAATAAGAATAAAATTATAACAACCTTTATTATTTATGCGAGATATAATGGAAAAGTTTTTGGAGTTATTAAACAAAAAAGGCGTAAAATACTGTATTAACGATAATAAAATCATAGTTAATAATAATTTAAATTTAACAAAAAAAGGAATTTGTGTATTACCCGATAATTTATTGATTAACGGCGATTTGGTTTTAGCTTATACAAAAATTGCAGCACTACCTAAAAATTTTTCTGTTAGTGGTGATTTAGATTTAACAGATTCAGCAATTCAATTATTACCCGACAATTTATCTGTAGGTGGTAGTTTATATTTATCGTTTACACATATCAAAGAACTGCCTAACAATCTATCTATTGGCGGTGATTTATATCTAGGAAATACAGACATTCAATCATTACCAGAAAATTTATCAATTGGTGGCGATTTAGATCTTGTCTTTTCAGAGCTCAAAGAATTACCTGATAACCTATCAGTTGGTGGTAATTTAAATCTAGAAAATACAGAAATTGAAATACTACCAAGAAATTTATCAGTTGGTGGGGATTTATATTTAATCAATAGTCAGATCAACAAATTATCTGAAAACTTATTTGTTGGTGGCGATCTTGATTTAGCCTATACAAATATTCAATCATTACCTGAAGGCTTAACAATCGGTGGTGATTTAGATTTAAGAAATACAAACATCAAACAACTACCCGAAAAATTTTCTGTTAGTGGTTATTTAAATTTAAGAAATACAAAAATCCAAACATTACCAGAACATTTATCTGTAGGCGGGTATTTAAGTCTAGCGAATACAGAAATTCAAGCATTGCCTAAAAATTTATTTGTTGGTGAGCATTTAAATATACAGTCAACCAAAATCACATCATTACCCGAAAACTTATCTGTTGGTCGTGGCATACATTTGGATATAGATCAAATACAGAATATAGCTTATCGTAAAACTGATGAAGATAAGTCGCAAACTATTTTTGCTTGTTGGGCTAATGGAGCATTTGCAATTCAAGCAACGAACTTTTTTGGTACACTTGCAGATTTTGAAAAAATGGTGGATGAAAACTATTCTGAAGAAAATGCGATACAATATAAAAAAATGGCGAATGAATGTATCAAAGAGTTAACTATAAAGCTTAATAAACCGTCGCTGATAGTAAATTAAGATAAGTTAAAAAAGCAAATCTTCTTAATTGACTCAATGCTATCGCCAGATAAAGTAATATTATACCAATCACGTTCTTCTATATGATTAGGTAACAAGCGTTTTAGATATTTACGATAATATTGTTGATTTAAAACAAACTAAGCTGCTAAAAAATGAATATACAACATATAGAAACAGCTGATTGCAATATATTGGATACTAAAATATTTTCTCATGAAATTAAGATATATTTTGCATCAGTTTACCAATTAGAGACAAAACAACGCATAACTAATGTTTGTTTATCGATTTTTAATTGGTCATTTTTTGAAGCAAATGTTTTTATCGTTAATCATTTGAATAATCGCTTTGAACAGAAAACGTTATTCAAACATGAATTAGAGTTTTTTGAATATATTCAGAAAATATCGCTTGAAGAGAATAATTTTATATTACAAGGATACAGTAAAAAATCTGGCAATTGGCTAGAGTATCGTTTCATAGATAGTGATTTTTGCTTGACCATGTTTTAACAAAAATATAGCAGCGTATGTAATAACTATGCAACCGTTTTTGTGGTGCTATAAGCATTGATAAAAAAATAAATTAATTGTCTGACAAAAAGCTTAAGTGATCTATGGAATATAGGCTGTCATTTCTAGTGCCATAACACGTTTATTTGGGTGTCAATGTAAAAGTACATAATCATGAAATCAAAAGATCAGCGCTTCCTATTCTTAATTGAAAATAAAACCGCCCCTTGGGGCGACTGGGGCGATATACTTTGGACAGGGTTAACACCTTGGGATGAAAATAAGCAGTCTATTGCTATCGAACGTACCGGACCTTTTACTCCAAAAGCTTATTTTTCAAGTAATAACTTTATTTTTACAAAAGAAATAAAAGAACTAATCGAAAATTCCTCATTAAAAGGCATTAAATTTTTGTATGAAATAGAAAAAAAGAAAATTATTAATCTTGATTGGACAAAATGGGATGTGAATAAAGATATAACTGATTATTTAGATGATCTATATGAACCAGTGGATTTAATTTTTGATGGCATTAATGATGTAAAATTAAATCAGGATATGCCAGATTATTACTTGTCTAGTATAGAAAGCCAAATTCATTTAAACAAAAATAAACTTATCGATATGCAAAACCCTTCGGAATATATTACTTTTGTTGGCAACGAACTTGATGATTCTGATTTTTTTATGGGAATTGAAATACTAGGCTGTTTTATTAGTGCAAGAGCCAAAAATTGGCTAGAAAAATATTGCCCTAACTGTTTTGACTACTATTTAATTAAATCTGATTAATAGTGGAAATATTCTAACTTAATTGCTTAATCTAACTAAAAGATAATCATATAATTTTTCTGCTAAAAAATTAGCATGCTCACTTTTTACGATTAAATTAAAAAAATAGTATTGGTTATACGAATCTTCAATTATAGGATCGGAAAGCATACAAAATTCGATGTAAGCTAAATATAATTTTTTTATATCATCAGAAATTTCTTCTAAAGAGATATGATAATTGCTTATATCATAAAAAATATTAGTAAATTTATGATTAATAATACTTAACTCTATAAAAGGAGTATGATTTTTCTCACAAAATGCCCAGTGCATAGATTTTGTTTTATCATCTTTATAAATAAATTTCATAATTAATCTTTTATTTTAAAATTTGTGACATGTATCATTATGTCATTTTCCCCTGTTTCACCATATAATGGATTCCAACATCATTAATTTTTGTTCTATCCTCTAAGAGCTTTGGATGTGGTTCACTGATCATATAATTCAACTTGGCTATGGCAAAATAATTTTCGGGTGTTCTATCTAAATAAGTATCATTAATCTCAATAAGATCTTCATAGTATTTGTTTGAAAACCCCAAAATGACTTCTAGCGGCAATGATTTTCCAACACAATCAATACAATAGCCAAAGGTACGTTGCGTTCTTTTGTTATAGCGTGATTAATCGACCAAAACATCCCATTTATGTCTAATCTGGTTATTATTGAATTTGTATTTTAGTTATGCTGAATCATTATCAACTGGTGAAAATAAAATATAATCAATTAACTAAAAATTCAATAGTTAATAACTTTGTGATAATTTTGTGATAAAGTTAAGGTTAAAGTATTTAAAAAACTTTCAAACGAATCAAATATATTCATCATATTAATTCCCAAATTATATTGCACCTGTAACTATCCGCAAAATAATAGAGTAAAAAAACACAAAACTCATCTACAATATCAATAAAATAGGATGATAATTTTTAGGCAAATAGCCATGATCCAAGAAATATTAAATAATCTAAGAAATGGTCCAACTATTTTAACGTTATCTCAGATAATAGATGTAATGAAATATCTTCAAGCATTTAAAGTTGAGGAGATATTAAAAAATGATCAAGGTTTTTTGGAGGTATTAGATATATTAGTTGAATCTTATTCTGATTCAGCGATATTTGAAGTCAATAATGATAATAAATCATTTTTAGAAAATTTTAGTGATTGGTTGCTTAAATTAGGGGAAAAACACTCACTAGGTAACGATCAAGATGATTTAAGCTCTTATGCAGATATGTTTTTGAAAGAAATGTAAAATATTACTACTGAAAACAGCTAAAAGGTATGGAAAGCAAGATTCCAAATTATTATTTCAATAAATAATTTTATAGCTTTAGATAAAAACGTTTTTAATGCCTATTGTAGGCCATATTCAAGTTTAGATGCATAAAAGCGAATATTAAATCTCTGAATCAAGATTATAATTTAGTTGCTAATGCTATATACTTTAAAACTATCAATTGAATAATGACTTTCTTTAAGAAAAGATAAGGATTCATAAAATGAAAAATAAATATCTTACTGAAATTGATGATTATTTATCTGTTCCAACAAATTTCGATTTTTTAAAGTTATTAGATGCAGATCATCAATTGGATCTAAGAGATGAATATATATTTGATGATCAGTGGATGAATACCTTTAATGCATTAAAAAATAAAAGCTTTGATAATGAGGAAATCAAATTGATTAACACATTACGAGAAAAAGCATTTATGCTATCTTTAAAAGCAATTAATGATTTTGAAATATCATCCCGAATCGCTGACGATATTGAGATAATAACCAAGAGCTTTATAGCAGGAGAATATACTAACTGGGCTATTACACACTTATGGTCTGCTTATAAGAATAAAAGATTTCCTGTATAAATTTTATAAAAAAATAGCAGTTAGATAAAATATAGTTCGCCATGGTATATATTTTATGAATAAAAATTTATTCACCATTGATGAAAAAATATCCTATTGCATGGAGATTTAATTCTCAAGATTGCTTGCTATCCTTTGATGAAAAAAAGAGGATTGTTTTCCTTGATACCGAAGAATCGAGTCATTTTTGGGATATGATATTTCCTTTTGAACATTTAATGAACATCAATTCATCATTTTATTCTATTCTAGAAAAAATTAATTTGGATTTTAACTTTCCTAAAGAATCTTCTTTGTTTTTTAAAAATAAATTAACCAACATTTCATCGTTTTTTTTCTTTTGGGAACGAAAAGCGAGTGCTATTGTACCCGTGGAGATTTTTATTAAAGCATGGAGCGATTTTTTTTATCCTAGTGATGAATCAAGTATTCTTTTAATTACCAATAGCAATAAGATGATCTTTTCTTATGAAGAAACATTTTTTTATGCAAATATATTAGATTAATAAAGGATCAAAAGATCTGTCATCCCCCATTACCTCATTATTAAAAATAAAATGATTTTCTTTTTTATTTTTTAGCGTACAATCAAAATCATCCCCAAAACGAGGTAACGTTATGTTATATAATAACAAATCAATGTACCACAAACATCACCGCCATGAATGTTGTCATGATAATTGTCAAAATCTGGCGCATAATCATGCAAATTTCTCTCATGTTGTAAATTGTTATCAAGAATCAACCCAGCGTTGTGGCGGTAGTACCCATAAGACTAACCCCAAAAATGAGTTTGGCGATCCCCCTGATGACCCCGACAGGCAAATCAATCAAACTAAATTAACATGGAAAATAAAAGGCATGGATTGTGCAAACTGTGCGCAACAAATTGAAAATAGTTTAAAGACATTACCCAATATTTGCCAAACCAAGATTATCTTTTCTACCGAAAAATTAGTCGTTTTTGTTCCACAAAAGAATGAAAAAACGATTAAATTGATCGAAGATAAAATCATCGAGTTAGGCTATAAGCCCATTTTTGAATCATCCCCCGAACATTCACATCATCATGAGCATTCCCATCGTTTTGATAATAAAGCATTAATCCCTTTAGCGGTGTTAGGCGCTTTAATTGTTATGAGTTATATCCTTTTGTTATGTAATCAAACCGTTGGCGAATATGCCTTTATGGTGACGGCAATTGTTGGGCTCATTCCTATTTTGAAAGAAGCATTGGTTTTAACGCGCAGTGGTACACCATTTGCGATAGAGTCGTTAATGAGCGTGTCGGCTATTGGTGCTTTATTTATTGGTGCTGCCGAAGAAGCCACCATGGTGATATTTTTATTTATGATTGGTGAAATGTTAGAAGGTGTTGCAACAAGTAAAGCAAAAAAAGGCATTTCCTCGCTTGCTCAGCTCATGCCAGAAGAGACCGTGATAATCATTGACGGTGTACGAAAAACCGTTGCCAGTCATAGTTTAAAACCCCAGGACATTATTGAAATTTCATCTGGAGGGCGGTTGCCTGCTGATGTCATTTTAATGAGTGAGCAAGCCAATATTGATGAAAGCGCATTAACTGGCGAGTCCATTCCTGTTAATTATCTTTCAGGCGACAAAATTATGGCTGGTTCGCTGGTGGTTGATAATACAATTCAACTTAAAGTAGTATCAGAAGTCGGGCAAAATGCGGTTGATCGTATTTTACAGATGATTGAAGATGCCGAAGAGCGCAAAGCGCCTATTGAACGTTTTATTGATAGATTTAGCCGTTACTATACGCCTACAATTGCTTTATTTGCACTATTGGTGATTGTTGTGCCACCTTTGTTGCTTAATGCTGATTGGTATACTTGGTTTTATCGTGGCTTGACGTTGTTATTAATTGGTTGCCCTTGTGCGCTGGTGATTTCAACGCCTGCGGTGATAACATCGGCCTTGTCTAACGCGGCAAAGCAAGGTGTGCTAATTAAAGGTGGAGCAGCATTAGAGCATATTGGTTCGGTTAAACTAGTTGCGTTTGATAAGACTGGTACCTTAACTGAAGGTAAACCACAAGTAACCAATGTGATTGCTCAAGATATTTCCAAAGAACAATTATTAACAATGGTTGCCTCGGTTGAAAGTGGTTCGCATCATCCTATTGGTAAAGCTATTGTTGATTACGCATTACAAAATCAGTTAAGCATTAATCAAGCCGATAATCGTAAAGCAATTGCGGGAATTGGTATTCAAGGCGAGATTGATAATCAGACTTTTTATATTGTTTCGCCAAACAAAGTTGCGACCGTTTCAACGCCTTTAAATGATGAACACACTAAAATCATTGCGGAACTTGAAAGTGCAGGTAAAACCGTGGTGGTTGCGGTAACAAATCAACAACTGATGGGCATTATTGCTCTGCAAGATATATTGCGGTCAGATGCAAAGACTACAATGAATGAACTTAATCAGCTTGGTATTAAATCTTTGATGCTAACAGGCGATAATGCGCGAGCAGCTAAAGCTATTGCCGATCAGTTAGGTATGGATCACCGCGCTGAACTGTTGCCTGCCGATAAGTTGATTGCCATTGAAAAGATCCGTAACACAACGTCAATTGCTATGGTGGGCGATGGTATTAATGATTCACCAGCCATGAAAGCCGCAACTGTGAGTATTGCCATGGGAAGTGGCACAGATGTTGCGCTAGAAGCTGCCGATGCCGCATTAACTAAAAATAGCTTACTCAGTTTGCCTAAGTTAATTCGCTTAACTCGCTTTGCGAGTCGTAATATTAAACAAAATATTACCATTGCATTAGGCATTAAGTTGATCTTTTTGATTACCAGTTTGTTTGGTTTTACTGGACTGTGGCTAGCAGTGTTGGCTGATTCAGGCACGACTGCGATTGTGACCGCTAATGCTCTTAGGGTTTTGAAATTTAAAAAATAAAAGTTAAGAATATGTTTGCTTAATCTATTCCGCTTGTTACAAGCGGAATAGTTTTGTTAAATCATTTTGGGTTTATTATTCATCAATTCTTAATGATATTTCGCCACCAATATGGGCATTAATTTTACCATTTTGTTCTAACAATAAAGCGCCTTGCTCATTAATGCCTTTTGCAATGCCACGAATAGTGTTATCGCCAATTAATAGTTTTACTGGTCGATTGGCAAAATTATCTAGTCTATTCCAATCATGAATAAATGGAGCTAAACCATGTTTTTCAAATTCGATTAATTTACTTTTTAAGACTTTGGCAACTTGCGCCACAAGTAAATTACGATCAACATTACCTAAATTAGCCCATTTTTGGTTAACTATGTTGATATCGGGGTTTGTCATGGTTAGATTGACGCCTACACCAATCACTACATGGGCACAGTCGCCAGTTTTACCGGCGAGCTCAACTAAAATTCCTGCTAACTTTTGGTCGTTAAGATAAAGATCATTTGGCCATTTAACTTTGATATCTTGGCCTGATAATGTGCGCAAGGTATCGGCAAGTACTATCCCGACCACCAAACTTAACCCCATTGCCGCAGCCACGCCTTGATCTAATCGCCAATACATCGAGAAGTATAAATTGCTACCAAAAGGTGAAAACCATTTTCGCCCACGTCTTCCTCTTGCTTTTGATTGAAATTCAGCCACACAGCAATCACCCGATGTTAATTGCCCTATTCGATCTAGCAGATATTGGTTGGTTGAATCAATAATCGGTAATACTTCACACTGACTATTCGACTGGTAATACTGGTCAATTTTAGCTTTATTAAGCAAATTAAGAGGAGAAGCCAAGCAATAGCCTTTACCTTGCACTGACGTTAATGCTATCCCCCACTCACGCAGTTGTTTGATATATTTATTAATACCCGCACGTGTTATGCCGAAAATGGTTGCCAATTCTTCGCCTGAATGGAACTGTCCATCGGCCAATATTTCAATTAATTTAAGTGGATTTTTGTGGCTGCGCATCCGTTCCTCTTTTTTTAACTAATAAGATAACGAAGTATAACGAAATTATAGCAAAACTAACAAATAAATAGGTATTACTCGTTTTATCCATGATGAATGCTATCACCGCAGGAGCAACTAAGCTACCTAAAGTGTTAGTTAATAGCATTGCTTGGTTCATAGCCACAATATTTTGCTTTTTAACACATGAGCAAGCCCAAGCCATCGATATGGGATAAATGGTGTAAATGGTTGCACCTAATAAGATAATTGCCAGCGCACCAAACCAATTAAATATAAGCATAATACATGCAACCAACATGAGCAGCGATTCAATTAGCAATACAACTTGCCGTCCAAATTTATCGGCACACCAATTGGCAGGCATTTGTGCTGCTACCCCTGATAAAATAAGTAAAATCATCCGATTAGCAACTTGAGTATCGCTATAACCCAAGTGTGAATAATAAACTGGTAACAGTGAATATAACGACCCAATTAACATACCAGCAATAACGCAACCGATTAACCCAAGCCGAGAGGGTTTATTTAATATCATTGGCATAATGTCAAAGCTGCTTTTTTTTCTTTTTGGTAATTTATAATGTGTGCGCAAAATAAATAAAATCGCAAGCCCCATTAATAACATAATAACCAATCCAAAATACAAGACATCTTGTGGAAAATACTGTAACAATGCTTGCCCTAAAACCGTACCTAAATAATAAGTGGTTAAATAAACTGCAAGCATTTTTCCACGTGTATGCACTGGGCCTGTGAGTAATATGCAACTTTCAATCACCACCCAAGTGACAGCGCAAGCAATGCCAATAAAAAAGCGCCACATGATCCAACTATAAAAATTCATTGAAAAACTTAAGCCAACAGTTGCAATAGCAAAAATAATGCAACTATAGGTATAAGTGTGCCGAGCATTAAATTTACTAATAAACCAATTGGCAAAAATAGTACCAATCAAGTTGCCAGTAAAATAGCTTGATCCCACAAGACCAATTTGCCCAAGCGAAAACTCATTACGCACTAGCCACAATGGTACTTGCGTATTGAGAGCTGACAACGAGATAGTCACAAAGAGTAAACTCGTTAATAAAATAGGAAATGAATACGAATGTTTCATAATGTTATCGCATATAATTTATGGGTTATAATTTGCGGGCAGTTATAATTTGGCGTTAATTATAAATAACTGTCAGCATCAATTTCGCCCGAGTTGCCGATAAATCGGATTTCTGGCGATAAACTCACCAAGAATTTTTGTAATACACATTTTTTTATATAACGAGCTAATTCAACTACATCTTGTGCAGTTGCTTGTTTTTTGTTGACTAACACTAACGCTTGTTGTTGATGCACGGCAGCTCCGCCTATTTGATAGCCTTTTAGACCACACTGATCGATAAGCCAACCTGCGGCCAATTTTGTTTGATGATTGGCTTGTGGATATATTGGCATATTCGGATAAATTTCAAGTAGCTTATCTGCCTCAATTTTATCGACCACGGGATTTTTAAAAAAGCTCCCTCCATTGCCAAGAACTTTTGGATCGGGCAATTTACTACGGCGAATTTCGCACACTTTATCAAAGACCATTTTTGGAGTGACATTTTTTGGATCAAAGTTTCGTAATTCACCATAAGTTAGTACTGATTGCCACTGTTTGGGTAATTTGATACCAACATTGATAACTGCATAACCTTGCAAATATGCTTTTTTAAAGATGCTTTCACGGTATCCATATTGACCATCGGTGACTGTGATGATTTTACCTGTAGCAAGCTCAAGCAGTTCTACATAATCAGCAATGTTTTGAAACTCAACACCGTAAGCACCAATGTTTTGGATGGGCGCAGAACCAACGCACCCCGGAATTAATGCGAGGTTTTCAAGTCCTGATATATCTTGCGCAATAGTTGTTGATACTAAATCATGCCAAATTTCGCCAGCCCCCACTTTTAAATGCCACGCTTGTTCGGTTTCGGTTATGGTAATACCTTTTAGGCGATTAACAATAACAATACCATCAAAGTCACAGGTAAAAAGAGTATTACTGCCTTCACCAATAATTATAATAGGTAAATTTTGAGAGTTATCTTGCCAAACTCGTTGTAATTGTTCGACCGTAGTGATCGTGACAACTTTTTGTGCAAAAACAGTTAGACCAAATGTATTAGGAATTTTTTGTTTCATTAATCACTACCTTTATTTTGTGAAAGTAGACACCCAAGTGTAATTCGATTTTATCTGTTATTGTTATGATTTGGGCTCTATTGCATTTGCTGATTATATTACCACATTGGTTAAGCTTATTTGATTAATTATTTGATCGCGAATAATTTTAAATTTTCTTTAAATTTGCTATTAATCGTGCACTTCATAAAATTAGTCTATTTACTTTTTTTCGACAATAGTGTGACTATTATCAAATTCATCACATTATTTATACAAATATTCGACTAAAGTAACGCTTAAATCTTTTTTGTTTTTTGTTATCGTGTATTATAACTAACCAAGCGATGTTTTTTATAAATTATAGTCTGAATTACTTATTGCTAGCACGAAAAACAACCAATGTTATTTGATTAGCAATTATTGATTATATTGATTGTGCGCAAGTTAAGTTTTGCTTATGAGTTAGAGGAAATTATGAAAAGAGTTTTTATTATGATCCTAGATTCCTTTGGAATCGGCGGCGCTGCAGATGCCAAAAAATTTGGGGATGAAGGTGCTGATACATTGGGTCATATCGCTGAGTTTTGTGCATTAGGTAAAGCGGAACAAGGTCGAAGTGGACCATTAAAATTACCTAATCTAGGAAAATTAGGCTTAATAGAAGCCGCCTATGAGTCAACCGGAGCATATCCTAAAGGCATGATGACAGAAGGCGAAATTATTGGTTCATATGGTTATGCCAGTGAAATTTCATCAGGTAAAGATACACCTTCAGGACATTGGGAAATTGCAGGTGTACCAGTCCTTTTTGACTGGGGCTATTTTACTAATACGACTAACAGCTTTCCTCAAGATCTTTTAGATAAGATTGTTTCTCGCGCAAAACTACCCGGTTATCTTGGTAATTGTCACTCATCAGGCACAATTATTCTTGATGAACTTGGTGAAGAACATATGGCGTCTGGCAAACCTATTTTTTATACTTCTGCTGATTCAGTATTTCAAATTGCCTGTCATGAAGAAACATTTGGCTTAGATAGACTTTATGAAGTTTGCGAAATTGCTCGCGATGAACTAAATAAGGGTAATTATAATATTGGCCGTGTTATTGCAAGACCATTTGTTGGTAAAAAAGCGGGCGAATTTGTGCGTACTGGTAATCGTCACGATCTTGCTGTTGAACCACCAGCGCCAACAATGATTAAAAAGTTGGTTGATGAAAAACAAGGCACAGTGGTGTCCATCGGTAAAATTGCCGATATCTATGCCCAAGTTGGAATTACCAAAAAAGTGAAAGCAACCGGTATTGAAGCTTTATTTGATGCATCACTTGAAGAAATCAAACAAGCAAAAGATAACACTATCGTATTTACTAATTTTGTCGATTTTGACTCTTCATATGGACACCGTCGCGATGTTTCGGGGTATGCTGCTGCGTTAGAATATTTTGATCGTCGCCTACCTGAAATGTTAGCGCTTATGAATCCCGGCGATCTACTTATTATTAGTGCCGATCATGGTTGCGATCCAACTTGGCCTGGCACTGATCATACTCGCGAACATATACCTGTCATTGTTTATGGAAATAGTGTGCCAACTGGATCTTTAGGTCATCGTGAAACCTTTGCCGATATTGGGCAAAGTATTGCCGATTATTTTGGCTTATCACCAATGGATTATGGTAAATCGTTTATAAAAAAATAAGTAATTTAAGTTTAAGTAATATTGATTTAGAAACAAATATCAGGAGAAGTTGATGTCTACCCCGCATATTAATGCCATTGATAATGCTTTTGCAAAAACCGTTTTAATGCCTGGCGATCCGCTACGAGCAAAATTTATTGCAGAAACCTTTTTAGAAAATGCCCAAGAAGTAACTAATGTAAGAGCCATGTTAGGTTTTACGGGTTATTATAAAGGCCAAAAAATTTCAGTTATGGGACATGGAATGGGTATTCCGTCTTGCTCTATTTATACAACCGAACTAATTAAATTTTATAGTGTTGAAAACATTATTCGTATTGGTTCGTGTGGTGCAATTAGCCCTAATGTTAATGTGGGCGATGTTATTGTTGGAATGGGTGCATGTACCGATTCAAAAGTTAACCGCTTACGTTTTAAAGATCATGATTTTGCCGCTATCGCTGATTTTGATTTGACCTGTAATGCCGTCAATGCGGCTAAAAAGTTAGGTGTAAATGTGAAAGTGGGTAATCTTTTTTCTGCCGATCTTTTTTATAGCGTTGAGCCTGATATGTTTGATGTTATGGAAAAATATAATATTTTAGGTGTTGAAATGGAAGCGGCTGGGATTTATGGAGTTGCTGCCGAATATGGCGCTAAAGCACTGGCCATTTGCACGGTTTCGGATCATATTCGAAAAGGCGAAGCAATGTCGGCAGAGCAAAGACAGTTAGGCTTTAAAGAAATGATCACAGTTGCACTAGAATCTGTTTTATTAAATCAAAACTAAAAAAATGGCAGGTAATCTGCCATTTTTTATTTTTATTTATCAAATAATGATTATATTGGTGTTTAGATAATAGATTACACCAAGATCTCATTAATAAGGAATCATAAATGAATATTAAGTATCAGCTTAAAGTTATATTTTTCTTACAATTTTTTATCTGGGGAAGCTGGTTAATTACCTTGGGTTCTTACATGATGCGTAAATTAGATTTTACTGGCATTGAAGTAGGATCAGTATATGGCACAATGGGTATTGCTTCGTTGTTCATGCCTAGTTTGCTTGGTATTGTTGCTGACAGATGGATCCCCGCTAATCGTTTATATGTTCTTTGTCATTTGATAGGTGCTATAACACTGTTTATAGCTGCTTCTGTAACATCCCCTTTCTTGATGATGATTGTAATACTTATTCATTGCTTAGCTTTTATGCCTACTATCGCAATTTCAAATTCAATTTCTTATTCCTGCTTAGAATCACAAGGACTTGATGTTATTACTCAGTTCCCTTGTATCAGAATATTTGGCACCATCGGCTTTATTGTTGCCATGTGGCTTGTGAGCTTTTTACAGTTAGAACTTAGTAGCATGCAACTTTATATAGCTGCTGCATCTTCTTTGTTACTTAGCCTTTATTCTCTCTCATTACCACTGATTCCAACTGCTAAAAATGCTACTGAAGAAAAAAGCATCATTAGTTCATTAGGATTAGATGCTTTCGTTTTATTCAAACAACCTAGAATGGCTATTTTCTTTTTATTTGCGGTTTTATTAGGCGGCATTTTACAAATCACCAATACTTTTGGTAACCCATTTTTGCATGATTTTGAAAAATTTCCAGAATATGCCGATAGTTTAGTAGTTAAGTATCCTTCTGTATTGTTGTCGATTTCTCAAATTTCAGAAGTGGTATTTATTTTATTTGTACCTTTCTTTATGAAACGTTTAGGTATCAAATATGTTATGCTAATTAGTATGTTTGCTTGGGTGGCACGTTTCGGTTTATTTGCTTATGGTGACCCATCTCCTGTCGGTTTTGTACTATTATTTCTTTCAATGATTGTTTATGGTTGTGCCTTCGACTTTTACAATATATCAGGCTCAATGTATGTTGAAAAATCAGTATCTCCAACCATTCGTAATAGTGCTCAAGGATTATTTATGACCATGACTAATGGACTTGGTGCTTATTTAGGTTCAGTAATTAGTGGCTTTGTAGTCGATCATTACACAACTACAAGTGGCATTGATTGGCAAACGGTCTGGCTTGTTTTTGCAAGTTATGCTTTGGTTCTAGCTATTGTGTTTATGTTGATTTTTAAAAACGAGAATCCAAATCCACAAGCAACTGCGACCATCAATAAATAATTCATTGAGTGGTTGTTCATTCCAACCACTTAATCAATATGCAGGCAACAATATAAGTTGTTGCCTTTTTCTAGCACAAAATTAGCGTAAAAATATGATTTACCAAACAAAAATATAAATAAGTAATGCAAAAGGTATGGCAGAAAGATGTCTTATCAAGGTAAAATACCCTAGCTTATAATTAGCAACAATAAATATGCTATTTTTAGTTTTGATAAGTGTTTTAATGTCATTATTACTAAAAACCATTTAGCTCATTTTAAATAGATTAAACACCTAATGAACAATCAAATAATACCCAAAGTCATATTACATGAGCACATTGAAGGGAGCATTACTCCTATTATGGCTCAAAAGTTAGCTGATAAAAATCAGATCCCCTTTCCTAGTTCTTTATGTTATAAAAAGGGAGAATATGATGAGCAAGAGTATCAAAATGGACGTTATCGATATGATGAAACAAATTTCATAGAATTTATTCAAACTTATGATGCCGTTTCTCACTTTTTAAAAACGCCAGAAGATTATTATTTAATTACATTTGATTTTTTGAGTAGAAATGCCAAACAGGGACTCATCTACTGTGAACTTTTTATCTCTCCTTACCATATCTGTGCAACCGAATTTGATGGCAAGATGACTTGGGATAAAAAACGATTCCAACAAACCTTAACGCAAATGGATAAAGCCATTATTGACGTCCAAAAAAATCATAATATTACCGTTAGGTATCATGTTATCGGCGTTCGACATCTTGGTGCTAAAATTGTCCATGAAACATTGAAATTTATTGAAAATAATCCTCACCATTTTATTACTGGATTCAACATTGCAGGCAATGAAAGAGCAGGTCATTTCGATGATTTTCAAGATTCACATCAATTAGCATCTAAATTAGGCTTACAAAAATCTTATCATGCAGGCGAAATTGAGCCAGCAGAAAGCATCATTCAAGCATTAAAACATGGCGCAACAAGAATTGGGCATGGCATTAAAGCCATTGATGATCAAAATCTAATTAATGAACTGATTAAGAACAACATCACCCTAGAAGTTGCACTCACCAGTAATCGTATTTTGGTTAATGAACTACACGGCGATATCTATCAGCACCCAATAAGACGGCTTTATGACCAAGGCGTTCGCATTACTCTCAATACGGATGATGCAGGAATTTTTGGCACCGATATTGAAAAAGAATATAGCATTGCCCAATCCATATTTGCATTTTCACGCTTAGAATTGCTCGACATAACGCTGTGTGGCATTCAGGCCGCATTTGCCGAAGAATCGGTTAAAAGTCGTTTGATAGAGCATGTTTTTTCATGTTTTACCTCTGATGATAAGCAGGTGATGAAAAAATGCATTAATGATAAGAAATATAATCCAGCAATCATTGAACGATTTTTAAAATATCAAAAGCAGTTGCTAGCCATGTCCGTTAACTAATTTAGTTAGCAGAATAATAGGAGATTCGCATGAAAAAAAATAAACGCATCCTGACCTTTTTACCCCTATTTATTTCCGGTATTGCTAATGCTGCAACGGTTGATTTAAGAATTATAGAAACCACCGATTTACATGGTAATATGATGAACTATGATTATTTTAAAGATCAACCTATAGATACATTTGGATTAGTAAAAACAGCCAATTTAATTCATCAAGCAAGAAGTGAAGTTAAAAATAGCGTTCTTGTGGATAATGGCGATCTGATTCAAGGTAGCCCAATGGCTGATTATGCCGTGCATAAAGGCCTTAATGATGGCGATATTCACCCCGTTTATAAGGCACTCAATACACTTGATTATGTTGTTGGTAATATTGGTAATCATGAATTTAATTTTGGCTTGGAATTTTTACAAAAAAGCCTTGCTGGTGCTAAATTCCCTTATGTTAATGCAAATGTCTATGATGCTAAAACCAATAAGCCGTTCTTTAAGCAATATCTTATTGTCGATACCCCCGTCGTTGATAGAAGCGGCAATAAGCAAACAATAAAAATTGGCTATATTGGCTTTGTGCCACCACAAATTATGCAATGGGACAAACTTAATCTTGATGGTAAAGTTGTGGTTAAAGACATTACCGAAACAGCCAAGCACTTGGTTCCAGAAATGAAAAAGCAAGGCGCTAATATCATTATTGCCATTCCCCATTCGGGTGTTTCTTCTGAACCTTATAAAGCTTTAGCCGAAAATTCGGTTTATTATTTAAGTCAAGTTAAAGGTATTGATGCAATTATGTTTGGCCATGCCCATGGCGTGTTCCCAAGCGAGGAGTTTAAATCATTACCAAATACCGATATCAAAACAGGTAACATTAATCATGTGCCAGCTGTTATGCCCGGACATTGGGGTAGCCATTTGGGCGTGGTGGATTTAGTGCTTGATGGCGATAAATCTAATTGGCAAGTGACGTCAGGCAAATCTGAAGCTAGACCGATTTATGATGTCAAAAATAAAAAAGCACTAGTTGAAGCAGACCCCAAAATTATTGATATTCTAACCGAAGATCACCAAGGTACGCGTGAATTTGTTGGCAAACCAATTGGTAAGGTTTCAACTGATATTACTAGTTATTTGGCCTTGGTTGAAGATAGCTCTGCATTACAAATAATTAGCGATGCGCAGATCGATTACGTTAAGCAATTTATTCAAGGCGATCCTGACCTTGATGGATTACCTGTTTTATCGGCCATTGCACCATTTAAAGCAGGTGGCAGGAAAAACGATCCCAGCGCTTTTGTTGATGTTAAAAAAGGTAATTTGTCATTTAGAAATGCGGCAGATATCTACCTTTATCCGAATATTTTATCTGCTATAAAACTGACAGGTAAAGACGTTAAAGAGTGGTTAGAATGTTCAGCTAGTGTCTATAACCAAATCGATTCCCATTCATCTCAACCACAATATTTGATTAATTGGGACAAATTTAGAACCTATAATTTCGATACCATTGATGGTGTGAATTATCAAATAGATGTCACTAAACCACCGCGTTATGATGCAAATTGTCAGTTAGTTAACCCTTCATCAGAAAGAATTAAGAATCTAACTTATCAACAAAAACCGATTGATCCCAACCAAACATTTTTAATTGCCACCAATAATTATCGTGCTTATAGCGGTATATTTCCGGGAACAGGTGAAAAAAACGTCAAATTTAATTCACCTGATGATTTAAGAGTGATTCTTTCAGCTTATATCACCAACACCACCCAAAAATACGGCGCTGTAGAAGTTACCGTCGACAATAATTGGCGAATTGCCCCAATAATTAGCGATACCAATTTGGATATTCGTTTTGAATCATCACCAACTGATGAAGCTAAAGATTATATTGAAAAACATTCAATATACCCTATTCACTTTATCGAAAAAGATGCCTCAGGTTTTGGGGTTTATCGACTTGATTTACAATCATTGGTTAACACTCAGATCCAAAATTAATTAGTATTATTATGCCCTAAAGGATTTATAAATATGAAAATAGAAAAACTAATTGAGCTTGCTAAAGCAGCACGTTCTAAAGCTTATGTACCTTATTCTAAATTTCAAGTTGGCGCAGTGCTCATTACTGAAGATGATGAAGCAATTTTAGGTTGCAATGTTGAAAATGCCTCTTACGGCTTAACTAACTGCGCAGAACGCACAGCGATTTTTAAAGCGGTATCAGAAGGTAAACGTAAGTTCAAAAAATTGGTGGTAATTGGTGATACGGATGGACCTATTTCACCTTGTGGTGCTTGTCGCCAAGTTATTAGCGAGTTTTGTGCTAAAAATATGCCAGTTATTTTGACCAATATGAACGGTAAAATTCAGGAAACCACTGTTGGAGAATTATTACCTTGGTCTTTTTCACCAAGTGATTTGGACTAATTTAATCTTAATCATTTTCCTAATTAAGCCATTACACTTAGGGTGATTTAACAATTAAAGATTCACCCTATTATCAATATAAGAGAGTATCGTTATGAGATTTGTTGATATTATTGAAAAAAAACGCGACGGAAAAGCGCTATCAACCGAGGAAATACAATTTTTTATTACAAACTACACTGACGGCAAAATTCCCGATTATCAAGTTAGTGCTTTATTAATGGCAATTTACTATCAAGGTATGACATCAAAAGAGTGTGCAGATTTAACCGGCGCAATGATGCATTCAGGCGATACAGTAGATCTTTCTTCAATTAAAGGCATTAAAGTGGATAAGCATTCAACAGGTGGCGTGGGCGATACAACAACATTAGTGCTTGCTCCTTTAGTTGCAGCCTTAGATGTGCCTGTAGCTAAAATGTCAGGACGTGGACTTGGGCACACCGGTGGTACCACCGATAAATTTGAGTCTATTCCAGGATTTAAAATTGAACTAAGTAAACAAGATTTTATTAATCAAGTTAATCATAAAGGCCTTGCCGTGATTGGCCAATCTGGCAATCTAACACCAGCAGATAAAAAGCTATACTCGTTACGGGATGTAACAGGAACAGTTAATTCTATTCCGCTTATTGCAAGCTCAATTATGAGCAAAAAATTAGCCGCTGGCGCTGATGCTATTGTTCTGGATGTCAAAACTGGTGATGGCGCGCTAATGAAAGATATGGCTGACTCCGAAAAATTAGCCCATGAAATGGTGAATATCGGTAACCAAATTGGTCGTAGAACCATGGCAATCATCTCAGATATGTCACAACCACTTGGTTTTGCAATTGGTAATGCGCTAGAAATAAAAGAAGCCATTGATACTTTAAAGGGTCATGGCCCCGCTGATTTAACTGAATTAGTTTTAACATTAGGTAGCCAAATGGTTGTGCTTGCCAATAAAGCCAAAACCTTGGAAGAAGCTAGAGCAAAACTTCAAGAAGTCATTAAAAATGGCAAAGCTATCGAGAAATTCAAAACCTTAATTGAAGCACAAGGTGGTGATAGTTCAATTGTTGATCATCCTGAAAAACTGGCTAGTGCACCTTACCAAATTGCTCTACCGGCTCTTAAATCAGGTTATGTATCAAAAATTATTGCAGATCAAATTGGTATTGCGGCAATGCAACTAGGCGCTGGGCGCGCAACCAAAGAGGATATTATTGATCCAGCAGTTGGAATCGTGTTACATAAAAAAGTGGGCGATCAGGTTGCCGAAGGTGAAACGTTGTTAACCATTCATGCGAGTACAGATAAACTTGATGCGATTAAGCAAAAATTATATGACAATATTATTATTAGTGATTGTGCCAATGAACCGCAACTGATTTATAAAGTGATTACTGAGTAATCATTGGCAATAAGGATTTAGGATGCACCATGTATAACTCAAATTTTTATAAAAAAATATCACTGCTTGTTGTTTGGGGGCTATTTTCAGTTAACGCTATAGCGGCTGATCCAACAATACAATCAACAACACCAAGTTGGGAAAAAAACAAGCCTTATAAATTTACTATTTTACACACTAACGACCACCATGGTCGTTTTTGGCAAAATGATATCGGTGAATATGGTCTTGCTGCACAAAAAACAGTTGTTGATGAAATAAGAAAGGAGGTAGTCACGAAAGGTGGCAAGTTGTTACTTCTATCTGGTGGTGATATTAATACTGGTGTTCCTGAATCTGATGTACTTCAAGCCAAACCAGATTTTTTGGGTATGAATGAAGTTGGATATGATGCAATGGCGGTGGGTAATCATGAATTTGATCACCCTTTAGCCGTTATTCGTGAACAACAAAAATGGGCCCATTTTCCATTTTTATCTGCCAATACTTACTTTAAAGGTACTGATAATCGTGTTTTTGATGCTTACAAAATATTTGATTTAAATGGCATTAAAGTAGCGGTATTTGGATTAACCACAGATGATACAATTTTTTTAGCCTCTCCCAAAAATACTGATGGCGTTGAATTTCGAAAAACATTACCCGAAGCACAAAAAGTTATTGCCCAAATAAAAAAGACAGAAAGTCCAGATATGATTATTGCCGTTACACATATGGGACATTACGAAAATGGTGAACATGGCTCGATGGCACCCGGTGATGTTGAATTAGCCCGAGGCTTGCAAAGTGGCGAATTAGATATGATTGTCGGTGGTCATTCACAAAATCCTGTTTGTATGGCAAGCCCAAATAAACGCATTACCGAATATGTACCGGGTACTCCCTGCGCACCCGATAAACAAAATGGCACATGGATTGTACAAGCCCATGAATGGGGTAAATATGTTGGGCGTGCTGATTTTGTCTTTTTAAATGGCAAAATAACTTTGCAAAATTACCAGTTAATTCCAATCAATTTAAAAAAAGAAATAGATAATGGTGACGGTACAAAACGCCTTGAATATTACACTAAAGAGATCTTACAAGATAAAACATTACTCGAAAATTTAAAACCTTATCAAGAACAAGGTAAACAACAATTACTGGTTAAAAGTGGTGAATTAATCGGTCGCCTTGAAGGTGATCGCAATGTTGTAAGATATCAACAAAGTAATATGGGACAGTTATTACTCAGTGCTTTTGTTGAAAAAACCAAGGCTGACATTGGCATTATGTCTGGTGGCATGATTCGCGATTCATTAATTGAAGGTAATATTACTTATCGCGACATCCTAAAAGTTGAGCCTTTTGGTAATAGTGTTGTTTATTTTGAATTGACTGGTAGCGAATTAATCGATTACCTAAAAATAGCACTCAATAAAAAACAAGGTTCAGGTGGATATCCACACCTGAAAAATATCACCCTAACACGATATGGCGATAACATTAAAGATGTAAAAATTAAAAATGAACCCATTGATTTACAAAAATCATATCGTATTGCTACACTAGATTTTTTAGCAGCTGGTGGTGATAGTTATCCAATAACCAATACTTCACCAACTTATGTAGATACTGGTTATCGAGATGCTGATGTCGTAAAACAATATTTTGAGGAACATTCTCCAATTAACGCATCTGATTATGAACCAACACAATTTATAAACAACTAAATTATTTAAGCCTGCCTGAGCGTAAATATTTATTAGGGATACATTGTTCGAGAATAATCACCCTATTATTCGGTAATCGTAATTAAGCTAACATAGCTGTAGTGCCGTGTTCAAGGTTTATACCCCATTGTTGGCACTACAGTTTTTTGTTGTGTTTAATATTGAATGAGTATTATTTAGTAACTTATCAAAATATCATGAAATTTATTAATAATATTCAATAGTTCGTGTAGTTATCATGTGATCATCACACTCTTTAACTATCCAATCACCTTTTTCATTATGTTTAGAAAATTGACACTCAAGAGTTGCTTTCTTGTTGTTATCAAAATATTTTTTTAATTTGATTAGCTGACCTTGTTTATTATACTCCATAGTATATGTGTAATTCTCGATCACTCTAGAAATCAACTGATTTTTATTATTATATTGAAATGTCATATTATTATCAAAAAATAGTATCTTATCTTCATCATCGTAACCGACATAAACAGAGCGGAGTTTATCTAACTCACCCATTCTTTGAACAAATTTTGTGCTGTAGTCTGTTTGGAAAATATCAAATAAATCGGTTTTATTATAATTATCGGTTGCAAATGGATTAAGATAGTTTTGATCTTGGCTAGGCAAAGACATGGTAAAATCATCATAAAACTTCCAGCTCGTTCGTTCTGTTTCTAAATCGTCAGAAGCGACAATACTACGCTTCATTACATAATTATAACCTTTATTTGTATCAACAAAAGAAGTAACTAACCCACTATCATCGAAATTCATTTCAAAAACAGAGCTACCACCATTATTCAGCAAGTTTTGGTATTGACCCAATAACTTATTTTTTATATTACCTGTTGCCGACTTGATACGATTTTGGGTAAGGGCATGATCAAAAAAGTAATACATTACAACTTGGTTAGTTGAGCGAGCTAAATTTTCTGAAGGATTTGTTTTTGCAAATAATACGGGATCTGATTCTATACCCCAATCATTAATGATTCGATTATATGAAAAAAAATATTTTCTTATTTTTGCTACTTTTTCTTTATCGTAATATGCATAAGTGAAATGTTCCTGATCCCATTTGTTCTCATCTTCACTATAAAAAAATGACTGTCTTACTGAATCATCGTTATCAAAGATAAACTCACCATTGACCAATTTAGCTAACTTAATACTAGACGATATTTGATTTGGAAATTGCCCATCGATGAGTTTAGGGTAACTATAGGCAAAATGCGCACCTTTTTTATTTTCGTCTAACTCTCCAGCATAAAAATATTGTTTAAAAATATCATTATTAACCCAAGAAGGAATTTGTTCAATATTATAAGTGACTGTTGCAAATGAATTTACATTATTGCTAATATCTAAAACAAATAGTTTATCTAAAGTCACTTGTCCAAAACAAAAACTACCTTTTTTAAATTTTGTGTCGCTGTTTAATTTAGCTAATTGATAGGTTGATGTTTGGTTGTTAGCATCTAGTGAACGGTCTAATAAACCTAAGCTCGTAAAAACTTCTAATCGCCGATTTAATTCGTTGTTTATCCACACTTCCGATCGTTCGTTTGCTGGATAACTGAGATCTTTTTTAAGGTAAGGGAATGTTACTTTGCCTAGATAGAAACAAATTGGTTTGTCTTGATCTTCCAGTGTTGCTTTAATTTCTTCCGTTAATTTTACTTTACTTTTATCACATCCTGACAGCATAACCAATAATGTCAGTGGAACAACATTAAAATATTTTTTCATTGTTTTTGATAGTCCTTTTCCTATTACTTTTATTTCTGATAAATCTTTTAAGAAATAATCCATTTTTGATTGTAACATGATTTAGGTAAGGTGATAAGTTTGCTCATTTTTCTTATCTGTTCTAGAACAATATTTGGACAGATTGTTATTGATGATTTTTGCTAAAAAACTAAAATTCATATTGATAATATTCAATATTAAAATAGCTATATATCGGAAAGACTTTAATAAAAAAATAGGGACAATCGTCCCTTAATTTTTAACATGTTGTTTATTTATTTTTTTTAAACGCGGCAGCAAATGCATTACCCATCGCATTATTGACGCTAGACGATGTATGCGTTTTTTGAGTATTATTGACGCTCCCTTTATTAATAGATTGACGATTGTCAGCTTTCGAAATAGCAGGATCATTTAACCGCATTGATAAAGCGATACGTTTGCGTGGAATATCAACTTCAATCACTTTCACTTTAACAATATCACCAGCTTTTACCACTGTTCTTGGATCGTCAACAAACTTATCTGAGAGTGCCGAAATATGCACTAAACCATCTTGGTGCACCCCAATATCCACAAAAGCACCAAAGTTGGTTACATTGGTTACCGAACCTTCCATAATCATGCCAACTTTTAGATCTTCCATCGTTTCGATATCATCAGCAAATTGAGCGGTTTTAAATTCAGGCCTTGGATCACGTCCAGGTTTATCGAGCTCTTTAATAATATCAGTTACAGTTGGAACGCCAAAATGGTCATCAACATAATCAACTGCGTTAAGCGATTTTAAGTAATTTGTATCACCTAAAATCTCTTTTAATGATTTATGATTTTTTTCTAAAATTCGCTCTACGACAGGATAAGCCTCTGGATGAACCGCTGATGCATCAAGTGGATTTTTACCATCCATAATCCGTAAAAAACCAGCACACTGCTCAAATGCTTTAGGACCTAAGCGTGATACTTTTAATAACTGCTTACGGTCGGTAAATTGTCCATTTTCATTACGCCAATCAATGATATTTTGGGCAATCACTTTATTAAGTCCAGCAATACGTGCAAGTAGCATCATTGAGGCGGTATTCAAATTAACACCAACGGCATTTACACCATCTTCAACAACTGCATCAAGTTTTTTAGCTAACTGAGTTTGGCTTACATCATGCTGATATTGACCCACACCAATTGATTTAGGATCGATTTTAACAAGCTCTGCCAATGGGTCTTGTAAACGCCTAGCAATAGATACCGCACCTCGAATCGATACATCAAGATCAGGAAACTCTTGCGCCGCAAGTTCGGATGCTGAATACACTGACGCTCCAGCTTCGCTAACAATCACTTTTTGCGCTTTGACCTCTGGGTATTTTTTTTGAACATCAAGGTAAAAACGCTCAGTTTCGCGCGAAGCCGTACCATTGCCAATAGCAACTAATTCAACTTGGTATTTGATACAAAGCGCTGCCACCATCATAGCGGCTTTATCGGCTTGCCCAGTATGTGGATAAATTGTTTCAGTCGCAACTAATTTGCCAGTTGCATCAACAACCGCTATTTTGACCCCAGTACGTAACCCTGGATCCATACCCATAGTCACTTTCATACCCGCCGGAGCTGCCATTAACATATCATGCAAGTTGGCAGCAAATACATTAATCGCTTCTTCTTCGGCGCGTTCTCGTAATGTTGTCATTAATTCAGTTTCCATATGCATTAAAATTTTAATGCGCCATGTCCAATTAATAACGGCTTTGCGCCATTTATCCCCTGGCTGATCATTAAAATGAACACCTAAATATTCAGTGATAATTTGTTCACAATAACTTTCTTTTGGTGGCTCTTCAAATTGTGGATCGGCATTTAACGAGAGCAGTAAATAGCCTTCATTTCGCCCTCGGAACATAGCTAATGCACGATGAGATGGAACTTTAGAAATAAGTTCGCTTTGCGAAAAATAATCTCGGAATTTTGCCCCCTCTTCTTCTTTGCCACTCACCACTTGTGAAACTAAATGAGCGTTATTCCAAAGATAATGGCGTACTTTTGCCAGTAATGTCGCATCTTCAGCAAATTTTTCCATTAAAATATAACGCGCACCATCTAAAGCTGATTTTGTATCAGTAATACCTTTATCTACATTGAGATATTTTTCTGCTTCGATTTCTGGATTTAATGCAGGATTTTGCCATAAGTCATCGGCAAGTGGTTCAAGACCCGCTTCAATGGCAATTTGACCGCGAGTACGGCGCTTAGGTTTATATGGCAAATAAAGATCTTCAAGTTCGGTTTTACTCAACGTTGATACAATACGTTCACTTAATGCTGGCGTTAATTTACCTTGATCTTCAATGGACTTTAAAATCGTTTTTTTGCGATCTTCAAGTTCACGTAAATAGCTTAATCGGCTATCAAGAGTACGTAATTGGGTATCATCAAGCCCACCTGTTACCTCTTTTCGATATCGAGCAATAAATGGAACAGTACTGCCTTCGTCTAATAATTGAATCGCAGCTAAAACTTGTTCTGGTTTTACTATAAGTTCACCAGCTATAATATGACTAATTTGATTATTTATCATGGTATCTCTGAATATTTTGTCAATTAACGGAATTTATCTTCAACATGCAAAAAGCTAATTATATAACAAGAGAAGGCTATTTAGCACTCGATCGTGAACTAAAATATTTATGGAAAGAAGAAAGACCTAAAGTTACCCAAGCAGTATCGGATGCAGCTGCGCTTGGTGATCGCAGTGAAAATGCCGAATACATCTATGGCAAACGAAGGTTAAGAGAAATCGATAGACGAGTTCGTTTTCTAACCAAACGATTAGAAACACTGACAATTGTTGAGCCAGACCCTAGACAAGAAGGCAAAGTATTTTTTGGTGCATGGGTAAAATTAGAAGATGAAAATGGAAACTTATATGTTTATCGCATTGTAGGAGCGGATGAGTTTGATCCTAAAAAAAATTGGATATCTATCAACAGCCCTGTCGCAAGAGCACTAATAGGACATAAAGTCGATGATGAAATAGCCGTTATCACCCCAAATGGCAAAATGTTTTATTATATTGTAGGGATTAGCTATACTGACTTTGCCTCTTAAGTTGTGTGTTTCAAATTAAACAATCATGGTTTTTATTACTCTTAATCTGACATTCTATTGTCTATAAAATACGAGTAATTAAGTATATAATCATACCAATATTTACCATTTACTTAAGGGATTATGATTTCCGTCAATCAATTATACATCTATCCAATCAAATCGATTCAAGGTATAGAACTTACTAAAGCAAATACGGTCGATGGTGGCTTTGAGTACGATCGTATTTTGATGATTAGCGAGCCTGATGGTACATTTATTACAGCAAGGCAGTATCCACAGTTATTAAAACTGAGTGCTACCATTATTGGTAGCGAAGTCCATATTTCACATCCATCAACTACGCCAATCAGCCTTAATCTTGATGAATTTTCAAGTTTACAAGAACCAACAGAAGTTTGGGGAAATCATTTCACTTCACAAATTGCTCCTATAAGAGTGAATCAATTTTTTAGCCATATTCTTCAAAAAGATGTCCAACTGCGTTGGGTTGGGTATCAATTATCACGCAGAACAAAACGCTACCCAGAAGTGCCCGTTAGTTTTGCTGATGGTTATCCTTATTTGTTATTAAACAAAGCTTCATTTGATTATTTACAACATCAATGCCCAGAAAAACTCGATATTAGGCAATTTCGGGGAAATATTATTATCCATGGTGCACTACCTTTTGCTGAAGATGGTTGGAAGACAATTAAAATTGGCGAGGTGATTTTTGATATCGTTAAACCTTGTACTCGATGCGTACTAACAACAATGGATGTCAATTCTGCAAAACCATTAGCCAATAATGAACCGTTGAAAACATTACGTTATTTTAGAGCTGATGAACAAGGTCAAATTAATTTTGGTATGAATATGATTGCCCGAAATCATGGAATAATCTCAGTTCATGATAAAATAGAAATATTGGAAAGGCAAATAGCCAAAAACTATATTAAAACCTTTCCACCAGAAACAAAACGTAAAACACAACTTTGTACAATCACTTTTGAAGGAAAAACCATTAAAGGTAATAATAAGCAAACTATTTTAGAGCAGTTAGAACAGCATAAAATAGCATTACCTTATTCTTGTCGTTCGGCTGTTTGTGGACGTTGCTTAGTTATTTTGAGAAAGGGAGAAATAAGCGCATTAACTCAGTCAGCTGTAAAACGCAATAATCGAATTTTAGCTTGTAGTTGCGTTCCTAAAGGAGATATTATACTTGAACTAATCAAGAAATAGCTTTAAATTCAAAATTATCTAACACTGGTATTTGTGCAATTAATTTTTCCTCTACAGGCTTTAATCTATCATTCATCACCTTAATTGCTTCAGAAAACATAAACGTTTTGCTCATAGCAACAAAAGAAGGTTGCGCAATAATACAAAGCGAAGCATTTTCACCCGCCTCGACAATCATCAAATAAACCTTTTGCCCACCTTCTTGCAAACTTACCTCGACAACATCTGCGACTTTTGGAACGTATAGCATTGGCTGTTGAGAAAAATACCAGCTCTTGGGCATTTGAGGTTTTAAAAAATTAGCTGCCACAATCGCATTAATGGATAATTCAATTTTTTGTGCATCAGTCAAATCAAGTAACTGGCAACCATCACGAAATTGGTAATAAGACGTTGCATCGCTAACAGAAAATGAAAATTCACCAAAAACATCAGGAATTAACATTTTACTTGGATAACAAGAACGGAATAGCATTTCAGATGAAACTTCAAGCATTAGGCTATCGTATTCGCTGTCAAAATACCAACGCCAACAATCAGTCGGCCGAAAAGCCATTTTCATTGATATATTATCCTCGTCAATTAAATTAAATTAAATTTATTCAAAAAAATAACATAAATTAGTTAAAAAATAAATATAAAGTTAAAATAAAAATAGCTTAATTATTTAATTTTTAAATATTTTAAAGTTCAATCTAAAAGTTCAAAACTCTCTAAGTGGAATCTAATTTAGATCGATTTAGATAGTTTGATAGGATTTTTTATGCTAAAACAAACACTTTCTTTAAAATTTTAGACATAAAAAAGGTGCTTTTCAGCACCCCTTTATTTATAAATCACTGTTAGCTTGCAACATTAATACGTTTCATATCAGTCATATAACTACGTAGTTTACGGCCGATTATTTCTATTGGATGATTACGAATTTCTTCATTCACATCGCGTAATTGTGCATTATCGACGCTATCTTCAGGAATTGCTTTACCAATATCACCTGATTGTAATATTGGCATAAATTTTTCTCTTAATAGCGGTACAGCGGCATTAGCAAATAGATAGTTACCATATTCAGCTGTGTCAGAAATTACTACATTCATTTCATATAGACGTTTACGCGCAATGGTATTAGCAATAAGTGGTAACTCATGTAACGATTCATAATAAGCTGATTCAGGTAAAATGCCAGATTCAAGCATAGTTTCGAACGCAAGTTCAACACCAGCTTTAACCATTGCAATCATAACTACTCCCTGATCAAAGTAGGCTTGTTCATCAATTTTACCTTGATATTCAGCGGCTTTTTCAAATGCAGTTTCGCCAGTTTCTTTACGCCATTTAAGTAGGTTAACATCATCATTTGCCCAGTCTTTCATCATGGTTGATGAAAATTCGCCAGATATAATATCATCCATGTGCTTACGGTAAAGATCCGTCATAATCACTTTCAAGTCTTTTGCTAAAGCGCTTGCCCTTAATTTAGCTGGATTTGATAAACGATCCATCATCAAGGTAATTCCACCTTGTTTTAACGCTTCAGTGATTGTTTCCCAACCAAATTGAAGTAATTTACATGCATAAGCAGGATCGACACCATCTGCAACCAATTTATCAAAGCAAAGTAACGATCCGGTTTGTAACATACCACAAAGTATTGTTTGTTCACCCATTAAGTCTGACTTAACTTCAGCAACAAATGAAGATTGTAAAACACCAGCACGATGTCCACCAGTGGCCGCAGCCCATGCTTTAGCGATTGCTAAACCCTCACCTTTGGGATCGTTTTCTGAATGCACAGCGATCAGTGTCGGTACCCCAAAGCCACGTTTATACTCTTCACGCACTTCAGTCCCCGGGCATTTAGGTGCTACCATAACAACTGTGATATCAGAACGAATCTTTTCGCCCACTTCAACAATATTAAAACCATGAGAATAGCCTAGTGCTGCGCCTTGTTTCATTAGTGGTTGGACTGCTTTTACAACTGCTGAGTGCTGTTTATCTGGTGTTAAGTTAATAACAAGATCTGCTGTTGGAATTAATTCTTCATAACTTCCTACTTTAAAACCATTTTCAGTCGCCTTTTTCCATGATGCTCGTTTTTCAGCAATAGCTTCTTTACGTAATGCATAAGATATATCTAAACCTGAATCACGCATATTAAGACCTTGATTAAGACCTTGTGCTCCACAACCAACAATAACAATTTTTTTACCTTTTAAAAAGTGAGCTTCTGTTGCAAATTCATCACGAGCCATAAAACGGCACTGACCTAATTGTTCTAATTTTTCGCGTAAATTGAGTGTATTAAAATAGTTTGACATTATTCTCTCCAAGAGTTGAGTTATTCATAATCGACTATCAATCACTATATAGTACTTTTTATATTGCGAAAATTGATATATTTAAAATACAATATTGCATAAATTGCAACAACCTTGCTAAGTTAAGTACTTTCTTTTAATCTAAGCCACCCTCAATTTACCAATCAATCAATATGGATACTCGATATAAGCAAGCTAATAAAGAAGCTAAACTTTCGTTATTGTTAACTTTTATTTATCTTCTTGGATGGATTGTTTGTGCTTACTTTGTTAGCGATAATATAGGATTTTTAGGTCTTCCATTGTGGTTTGAACTATCTTGCATCATGGTACCTTTCGGTTTTGTATTACTTTGTTGGGTGGTTGTAAAATTTCAATTCAAAAACATTTCATTAGAACAAATTAAGTGATAAAACAATGCATTTGGATATTATTGTACCGCTTGTCATCTACCTTATTTTCGTGTTTGCGTTATCAATTTATGCATATATGAAACGCAAAAAGGTAAATCAATTTACTGATTACTTTATCGGTAATAGAACCATGGGTGGATTTTTACTAGCCATGACATTAGCTGCAACTTATATTAGTGCCAGCTCTTTCATTGGTGGCCCAGGTGCAGCCTATAAATTTGGTCTTGGTTGGGTATTATTGTCGATGATCCAAGTCCCAACAGTACTACTTTCACTTGGTATTTTAGGCAAAAAATTTGCCATTTTAGCGCGTAAATATAATGCAATAACCTTAAGTGACATGCTTTATGCTCACTATAAAAGTAAAGCCATCGTTTGGTTGGCTAGTATTGCATTAGTTGTTGCTTTTATTGGCGCTATGACAGTACAGTTTGTTGGTGGTGCACGATTACTGGAATCATCTGTTGGCATTTCTTACGATATCGGATTATTGATTTTTGGTATTGGTACCGTTATTTATACCGCTTTTGGCGGCTTTAGAGCGAGTATTTTAAATGATGCCTTCCAAGGTCTAGTAATGATAATTGGTGCTATCTTACTATTAACAGCGATTATCTATGCTGGTGGGGGTATAACAGCAATTATTCATCGTTTAAATGAAATCGATCCTGCACTACTCACACCACAAGGTCCTAATAATTTTATGGACTTTCCTTTTATGGCATCATTTTGGGTTTTAGTCTGCTTTGCCGTAGTTGGTTTACCTCATACAGCGGTTCGTTGCATGGCGTACAAAGATAGTAAAGCCGTACATCAAGGCATTATCATTGGTACGATTGTTGTCACAGTCATTATGTTGACCATGCACCTATCTGGCGCACTTGGTAGAGCGATTATTAGTGATTTAACAGTTCCAGATCAAATCGTTCCTACCCTAATAATTAACATCATGCCACCATTAGCGGCCGGTATCTTTTTAGCAGCTCCGCTTGCCGCAATTATGTCAACAATTAATGCCCAGTTACTACAAGTTTCATCAGTGATCATTAAAGACCTATTTTTAAGCATGAAGCATAGCAAAAGCTATAGTGATAAAATGTTAACGCGCATATCTGTTATCATCACCTTTATTTTTGGCGGATTACTTATTTTAGCAGCTTGGAATCCACCTGATATGATTATATGGTTAAATTTACTTGCTTTTGGTGGGCTTGAAGCCGTATTTTTATGGCCATTAGTGCTTGGACTTTATTGGAAAAAAGCCAATTCAACAGGTGCGTTATGTTCTATGTTTGCCGGCGCAATAAGCTATATTTTATTGGCGGCTTATAATATAAAGCTTTATGCTTTTCATCCTATTATCCCATCCTTAATTATTGGATTGGTGGTGTTTATCATTGCCAATATGTTTGGTAGCGCAGGAAAAAATTATGCCTTGGATTCAACTCAGAATTAATACAACTAACGATCATGCCGAAAAAATTAGCGAACAATTAGAAGAGTCAGGAGCTGCATCAGTCACGTTTCAAGACACTTATGATAATCCTGTTTTTGAACCATTACCAGGCGAAACAAAACTTTGGGGTAATACCGATGTCATTGGCCTATATGATGCTCAAACGGATATCAATGAATTAAAAGCTATACTAAATCTTGCTCAATATTCTTATAAGATTGAACAACTAGAAGATAAAGACTGGGAACGTGAATGGATGGATAACTTTCATCCTATGCAATTTGGTAAGCGACTTTGGATTTGCCCAAGTTGGCGCGATGTACCGGATGCAAATGCAGTCAATGTTATGTTAGATCCTGGTTTAGCTTTTGGCACAGGCACTCATCCCACAACTGCATTATGTTTAACTTGGCTGGATAGTTTAGATCTGAAAGATAAACTAGTAATTGATTACGGTTGTGGGTCTGGTATTTTGGCAATTGCAGCACTTAAATTAGGCGCAAAGCGAGTAATTGGTATCGATATTGATCCTCAAGCCATTCAAGCTAGCCGTGACAATGCGCAGCGTAATGATGTCAGCGAAAAGTTAGAACTTTATTTATCAAACGATGTCCCTGATAATTTACAAGCTGATATTCTTGTTGCCAATATTTTAGCCGGTCCATTAAAAGAACTTGAACCACATATAAGCAAATTAGTAAAACCTCAAGGTAAGCTAGGCTTATCGGGTATTTTAGCAACTCAATCACCAAGTGTTTGCATGGCTTATAAACCTCATTTTACATTAGATCCTGTTATTGAACAGGAAGAGTGGTGTCGCATCACTGGTAAAAAAATTTAAAAAAATAACGTTACCCCCTTTTAAGTTAGAGAAAAAATGCGTAATATAGCCGGCCTTAATTTGCTTAACATTGGTGAAATTAAATTAAAAAATAATTTAATTGCTGCGCCAATGGCTGGAATCAGCGATAAACCATTTCGTAATTTGTGCTATCAGTTTGGTGCTGGTATGACAGTTTCAGAAATGTTTTTAGCAAATTCGGATGTTTGGCATACCGATAAATCAGCTCTGCGGATGGTTGCAAGCGAGGATATTGGTGTTCGTGCAGTACAAATTGTTGGTTCTGATCCCGACGAAATGGCTAGAGCTGCAGAATTTAACGTCAAACATGGCGCTCAATTGATTGATATCAATATGGGATGTCCAGCTAAAAAGGTCAATAAAAAATTGGCAGGATCTGCTTTAATGCAGTATCCAGAACTTATTAAAAAAATTTTGCAGAAAGTTGTCGGTGCAGTTGATGTTCCGGTAACATTAAAAACGCGGACTGGATGGAATAAAGATCATAGAAATTGCATAGAAATCGCACAAATTGCACAGGATTGTGGCATAAAGGCAATTACTATTCATGGACGAACTCGTGCTTGCTTATTCAATGGTGTGGCTGAATATGACTCTATTAAGGCAGTTAAAGAAAACGTTACGATTCCTGTAATTGCCAATGGGGATATTTGTACACCTGAACAGGCAAAAGATGTTTTTCAATATACGCAAGCTGATGCTATAATGATCGGCCGAGCGGCACAGGGGCGACCTTGGATATTTGAAGAAATTGCATTCTATTTAACACATGGACAGTTAAAAAATAATAAAACTATTGATGAAGTAGAACAAGTTGTATTGTCACATCTTGATGAACTTTATCAATTTTATGGAGAATACAAAGGATTAAGGATTGCCAGAAAGCATGTAAATTGGTACACCAAGAATTATGCTGACAGCGATCAATTCAGGCGCTTATTTAGTGTACTTAGCAATACAAGTGAGCAAGTAAACACTCTAAAAGCATTTTTTAGTCAAATTAGAAACAACCCAAAGAGTTAAGAATACTATGTCAGAACAACGCGTTACAGCTGCAGCACTTAAATTTACAACTGTAAATTCTCAGGACCAAATAACACAAAAGCCATTGCGAGATTCCGTAAAGCAAGCTTTAAAAAACTATTTATCGCAATTAAATGGTGAAGATCCTACAGATCTATATGATTTAGTGTTAGCTGAAGTTGAACATCCATTCCTTGATATGGTTATGCAATATACCCGTGGTAATCAAACCAGAGCTGCAAATATGCTTGGTATCAACCGAGGTACACTACGCAAAAAATTAAAACAATATGGAATGAGTTAATTAACTATTATTCCATTGTTAATATGACAAAAAAGCGCCTTTCTGTAAGGCGCTTTTTTGCTGATAAATAAAAACTTTAATGAATCCTTCATAAAATGAATAAAGATATTGCTAATGAATTTTTCATAAAAGTTTGCTAGAATACGGTGATTTTTTCAATTATTTAATCTGGAGAATTTTATGGCAGGTCATAGTAAATGGGCCAATACCAAACACCGCAAAGCAGCACAAGATGCAAAACGCGGAAAAATCTTTACCAAAATTATTCGTGAGTTGGTAACAGCAGCAAAACTTGGTGGTGGCGATCCAGCGTCAAATCCACGACTACGCGCTGCAATGGATAAAGCATTATCGAATAATATGACTCGAGATACCATGAATCGAGCCGTTGCTCGTGGTGTTGGCGGTGAAGATGATAGCAATATGGAAACGATTATTTATGAAGGCTATGGTCCCGCAGGTACAGCTGTCATGGTTGAATGTTTAAGTGATAACCGAAACCGTACGGTATCAGAAGTGCGTCACGCCTTTACTAAATCAGGTGGTAACTTAGGTACTGATGGCTCAGTTTCATATTTATTCACTAAAAAAGGGGTTATTTCATACCCTGTTGGCACAGACGAAGATAAAATCATGGACGCAGCACTTGAAGCAGGTGCTGATGATGTTGTAACTTATGATGATGGTGCTATTGATGTATTTACTACACCAGAAACTTTTGGTGAAGTTAAAGATGCACTTGATGCAGCAGGTTTAGTTGCCGAAGCGGCTGAAGTATCTATGATTCCATCAACAAAAGTGGATCTTGATATTGAATCTGCACCAAAGCTATTACGTTTAATTGATATGCTTGAAGATTGTGATGATGTTCAAGAAGTTTACCATAATGGTGAAGTTTCAGATGAGGTAGCAGCAACACTCTAATGGCCATTATTCTTGGCATCGATCCTGGCTCTCGTTTGACGGGTTACGGCGTAATTCAACAAACGGGACGTCAACTCACTTACCTTGGCAGCGGATGCATTCGTACTGCAGTTGATGATTTACCTACCCGTTTAAAACGCGTATATGCTGGTGTTGGTGAAATTATATTACAATTCCAACCAGATATGTTTGCTATTGAACAAGTGTTTATGGCTCGTAATGCTGACTCCGCATTGAAATTAGGCCAAGCAAGGGGAGCTGCAATTGTCGCAGCAGTTAATAATAATCTACCTGTTTTTGAATATGCTGCTCGTTTAGTTAAGCAGTGCGTAGTAGGAACAGGCGCTGCCGATAAAAAACAAGTGCAACATATGGTCAAATTATTATTAAAGCTACCGGCTAGTCCTCAAGCCGATGCTGCCGATGCTTTGGCCATAGCAATAACCCATGCCCACACCAGTCAACAGCTGATAAAGTCTCGTAAGTAAAATTTGAAGAATTTCAATGTTATCTGATTATTAGGGAACACAATTGTTTCAACTAATCGAAAAGAGCCATAAAATACTTTTATAATATTTTCACAAAAAGTAGTAAAACAGAGCTAATAATATATTTGCTTTACAAATTTTTACCTACATACCTTTTTATTATTTTTCAACAACAAAAGAAGCTAAGTATAATATTATTGATTAGTATCTTGTTGATTAGTTTCTTCACTATTACGATCTGTTTTTCCTTTAATTTTCTTAATATTTTCAGTTGCAACAGATGCCATTCTTCCCATTGTATCTCTTAGGATTTTTCCATCATCAGTTTTAAATGAAGTAAGTTGTTCTATTCCATTCTCATCCACTTCAAAATACGTAGCTTCAACAAATCCAAATTTGCTTGCATAAAATAAATGAGGAATACTCCCACGAGTCGAATTATAGATTTGAACAGCTGCATTGTACGCCTCTCTTCTTTTTAAGATAGTATTTTCAATTTCATCAAGTTGCACCATTAATTGTTGATAGGTTGAGTTTGCTTTTAAATCAGGAAAACGGTTAGCTAACATTTGAACATTGCCTATAACGCGAGAAGTTTCAGAGGCAACAGCATTTGCACTAGCAACTCCATCACTCTCAGTAATATTAAAATGAGTTAGCTTCTCGTGATCACCATAACTAGACGCTATATCAGACAATCTTTGTGCTATATCATGTCTTTTCTTTATTGTCACATAAATATTTGATTGCTTCTGTTTTACATTTTCAGCTAAACCTCTTAGTTTGTTGTATGAAAAGAATAGCCAACCTAAAATTAGGATTAAGATAAATATTATTAACATATTTGAGTACCTTATTTATAAATAAGTTTCTATAATTAAAATGTTTGGCATCCTCCATTCTTCAATGGATAGAAGAACATCAATGAAATTTGACTGCTGTTAATTTACCTTTGATAAACCACTATTAATAATATAAATATTTAGTTTATATTCTCGTCGAAAGTATACCATATACTGATTTTATTTAGCTAATATCACACAAATTATTATAAGCTGTTCAACGTAACACTGAGTCTTTAATTTATTAACTTATTATAAAATAACAATTTATTGTAATATGGTTATATCCAACCCTCAATTACTTTATGCAAAGCATAAAAATGCGCTAATCTCAAATAGCGCATTTTAAATTCAATTATTTTATTCTAAAGCTATTATAAAAATAATCGGCTCAATTAAGTGTAAAAAATATTTTTGTTCATCCTTATGCATAGCAAAAGCTAGATAGGTATAAGCGTTTTATATTAATTTACATATAAATCATTTAAGCGTATTTTTCCTACTTAATAGAACTGGTTTATTTTTATGCTTCGTAAATAGTTTTGTTACAAATAAGAAAAACAATGGTACATAAAATATAGCTAAAAACGTTGCAGTTAACATACCACCAATTACACCAGTACCTACTGCATTTTGACTTGCAGAACCTGCTCCAGTATTTAATGCCAATGGTAAAACACCTAGAATAAAGGCAAATGAAGTCATTAAAATTGGACGCAATCGTAAACGACAAGCTTCAAGTGTTGCATCAATTAACGATTTACCTTCTTTTTCAATCGCATCTTTGGCAAATTCTACAATCAAGATAGCATTTTTGGCTGATAGCCCCATTGTTGTCAATAACCCCACGATAAAGTAAATATCGTTATCAAGACCTCTAAACATCGTTGCAAACACAGTACCTAAGATTCCAAGAGGAATAACAAATAAGATCGAAATTGGCACAGTCCAACTTTCGTATAAGGCTGCTAATGACAAGAACACCACAATAATTGAAACAATGTAAAGTGTCGTTGTTTGTGAGCCTGTTTGGCGTTCTTGATAAGAAATACCTGTCCAATCAAAGGTAAATCCTTTTGGCAAATTTTTTGATAATTCTTCCATCACTGCCATTGCTTGTCCAGAACTTAGACCTGGAGCAGCCGAACCGCTTATCTCCATTGCAGCCACACCATCATAACGAACTAGTGATGGCGAACCATAGGTTTTAGTCGTGGTAGCAAAAGCATCATATGGAACCATTTCACCATTTTTATTTTTCACATGCCAATAACTAAAATCATCTGGCAACATACGATATGGTGCATCAGATTGCAGGTATACTTTTTTAACTCGGTTATTATAAACAAAATCATCAATATAAGCAGAGCCTAAAGCTGTCGACAATACAGTATTTACTGAATTTACCGAAACGCCCAATGCTTGTGCTGCTTCAAAATCAACATTAATTTTGTACTGTGGAACATCTAGCATACTTCCAGGTCTAACTTGTTGTAGTTTTGGATGATGAGAAGCTTGCCCCAACATTTGAAAAAATGCACCTACCAATGCATCATGACCATAACTAGCCGTATCTTTTAGAACATAAGAAAAGCCATTAGCCATACCTAATGCAGGAACAGCTGGCAAGTTGGTAACAATTACTCGCCCTTCAGTTATAGTAGAAGCAAATCCCCAACCACTAGCAACTAAAGCATCAATTTTTTGATCAGCGCGTTTACGTTCACCCCAATTTTTTAAGCGAACAAAGCCAAGTCCCATGTTTTGTCCACGCCCTACCATGCTAAATCCAGCAACAGTAAATATTTCTTCGACAGAATCAGCTTTTTGCTCGGTATAAAATTTTGCAGTTTTATTTAATACCGACATGGTTTGTTCTAATGTCGAGCCTGGTGGTAACTCAACCATAACCAAAAGCACTCCCTGATCCTCATTAGGTAAAAATCCAGTGGGTAAACGGTTAAAACCAAAAATTAAACCAATAAGAATTAAGGCATAACAAACAAATGTAATCAATGGATAACGAATAACCTTAATTACGCCTTTTTCATAAGAACGTAATCCCTTTTCATAAAAATTGTTAAACCATTCGAAAAATTTTTTGGAACCGACAGAACACCAACTAAATGGCGGTATAGATTCTAATTTTTCACCTAGTGAAGACTTTCTTACTTTACTTTTAGATGGTGCTTTTAAAATCTGAACGCAAAGTGCAGGTGTTAACACAATTGCCATTAAGACGGATAATGCCATTGCAGTTACAATGGTAATTGAGAACTGACGATAAATTCCACCTGCGGCACCACCATAAAAAGCCATCGGCACAAACACGGCCGATAATACAACAGCAATACCAACCAATGCCGATGTAATTTGTTCCATCGATTTAACTGTTGCGTCATAAGGCGATAAACCTTCCTCATGCATAATACGCTCAACGTTTTCAATAACAACTATCGCATCATCAACCAATAAGCCGATAGCCAGTACCATCGCGAACATTGATAACGTGTTAATAGTAAATCCACAAATATACAAAATTGCAAATGTACCTAACAATACAACTGGTACGGTGATGGTAGGAATCAGTGTCGAGCGTAGGTTTTGTAAAAACACATACATTACAATAACAACCAAAATGATAGCTTCAACTAATGTGTGAATTACATTATTAATAGAAAGCTTAACAAATGGTGTGGTATCGTATGGGAAAGAATATTTAATATCTTCAGGAAAGATTTTAGATAACTCCACTAGTTTTTTATCGACCTTATCTGACGTATCTAATTGGTTAGCACCTGTTGCTAAATATACCCCTAAACCAGCTGAAGCATTACCGTTATAAAGCGAAATAAAGTTATAATCAGATGCACCAATTTCAACTGTGGCTACATCTTTTAATAAAATATTAGAGCCATCGGTATTAACTCGAACAAGAATATGTTGGAATTGTTCCGGTGTTTTTAAACGCGATTGTGCAGTAATTGTAGCATTAAGTTCTTGTCCGTCTGTTGATGGCAAAGCACCTAATTGCCCTGCTGTTACCTGAGCGTTTTGTGCTTGAATAGCAGCTATGATTTCTTCAATGGATAAATTAAAATAGGTCAATTTATTGGGATCAAGCCAGATGCGCATTGCATATTCAGAACCAAATAATTGTGTATCACCAACACCTTGCACTCGTCGAATTTGATCTTGTACTGTTGAATAAACAAAGTCAGCAATATCCGCTTGAGTTTTTTGTGGATTGGTTGAATAAAAACCAACGACCTTTAAAAAACTAGTGTTGTTTTTAGCAACAGAAACACCATTTTTCTGCACACTTTCTGGTAGTCGTGATTTAATGCTTTCAACTTTATTTAACACTTGCACCTGAGCAAAATCGGGATTAGTTCCAGGCGCAAAGGTTAACGTTGTTTGAACAACACCTTGTGCACTACTGGTTGATTTCATATAAATGAGATTATCTAATCCTGTTAAATTTTGCTCAATTAACTGAGTAACCGTATTTTCGATAGTCTGTGCATCGGCACCTGGATAAACTGCACTAACGGTAACGGCTGGTGGAGCAATATCAGGATACTGTTCAACAGCTAACAGCTTTATACATAACGCGCCTCCCAGCATCATCATGATAGCAATTACCCATGCAAAAACAGGTCTATCAATAAAAAACTTAGCCATAATTAAATCTACCCCTGTTTTATTTCACACTGTTTTTGATGATATTATTTAATTGCTCTTGCGAAAGTTTACCAGGATGTCCGACTTTCTCTACTTTCATAGGTGGTGTATCTGCTTTGGCGCTCTCGACAGAAGTTAAATTAAGTAATCCTGTAATAATAACCTCTTCACCAACGTTAATTCCTTTTGTAACAACCCAATAACCACCTATGCCAGTGTATACTTGGATATCTTGTCGATATTCCACTGTATTATCAGGCCTTAAGATTTTTGCGGTATATTGCCCTAACTTATTACTGGTAATTCCTTGTTGTGGAACAAGTATAGCATTTTTGATATAACCTAATGTCATTTGTGGCTTAACAAACATACCTGGTAAAATTTTGCCTTCAGCGTTTGTGAACTGTGAGCGCAACGTTACAGTACCCGTTGTTTCATTAACCGTCATATCAGAAAATTTCACACTGCCTGGATAAGCGTATTTAGAACCATCATTAAAGTATAATTCAACATTGTTACCTTTAACTGGTTCATAAATTACGTTTTCATCTTGAAGATATTTATTGTAGCGAGTAGCCGCTTCGGTCATATCAACATAAATTGGGTCTAGTTGTTGAACTAGGGCTAGTGGTGTTGATTGGCCAGCCGCAACTAATGCTCCCTCAGTAACACTTGACTTACCTATATATCCATCAATTGGCGAATATACTTTTGTATAGTCTAAATTCACTTTAGCGGTATGCTCTGCCGCTTGTGCAACTAATACAGCCGCTTCAGCCTGTTTAGCATCCGCCGCTGCTTTATCATAATCTTGTTGACTGATTGATTTAGTATTTAACAACCCAGCATAACGTTTAAGAGTAAGTTGTGCAATGTTTGCATTGGCTTTAGCACTAGCTACACTTGCAACAGCACTGTCATAATTAGCTTGGTAAATAGCGGGATCAATTTGATAAAGTGACTGCCCAGATTTAACATTCGAGCTTTCATCAAACTCTCGTTTTAATATAATACCACTAACTTGAGGTCTAATTTCAGCAATTTGAGACGCAACAACACGGCCAGGTAAACTAATCTTTAACGTGTAGTTTAATGGTTCAACTTTAAATACTGTTACCTTCGGTAATTGATTCTTACCGTTTTGTGATTTACCATTATCACAACTTGTTAATAAAAGTAGGCTGGCGCACGCCACGGGCAAGGCTAATAATAGCTTGTTAAATCTCATAAAAAATGACCTCAGTGAACTTAATCGTTATCTTTTTAAAAATAATAGTTTTTATTCAAACGTGACCAGAGATTTTACAAAAAATATGCATAGATTGTAAGTAACTTTACATGTTAATAGCACGGAGTTCTAAAAATTTGCTAACTAAATTATGATATTAAAAAAATATATTGATAATTATGAATATTGCCAGAAATCAAGTAATATATATTAATTAATTTTTAGTGCTATAACGTATCTTAAAGAAGATGTTATACTAAAGATCAAAGTGCGGTTGCTTTAATGAAGATTAATCTAAATTTTTAAAGAAGTTAAAATTTACATTGCTGTACTCCGTAATCATTTTTTTCAAAATATGATTGAATAATTTAGGTCTATATTTAATTTAATACAGAGATGGTTATTATGGATAATTTACGTATTGTTCTAATTGTTGTTGCATCCTTGGTCATTATTGCATTGCTCATCCATGGGTTTTGGATCAATAAAAAAGAACGTTCTTCACTTTTTAGTTCAGATAAAGAAGAAAAATTTGGACAAAACACTCAACAATCTCAAGACTTCGCTATGAATAGTATAGAAGAAGATGATGTAATTTTACTCAAGCCCAACACAATAAAAAATAATGAAAGTCTTGAAAAAAATAGAGTAATTAATGATGATGCCGTAGAAGAACAAGAAAATGTACCTCAACAAGTAGATCTATTTGTTGATAATGATAGCCAACAAGAAGTTAATACTGATACGGAAAAAGAACCTGTTATCAACGTTAATCGTGATCTTTTTGAAGATGAAAAATTAGACGAAAAACAACTTGATTTAACCCAAACAACAAAAGAAAACCAAGTAAATACTGATAGCGAACCCCAGCCTAATGACAAATCTAAAAAGCCAAATATTGACGACAAGCAATCTACTACTGAAATTATCGTGTTAAACATCACAGGCCTTAACGGAAAACTCCTACAAGGAGACGTATTACTTGCTAGTATTATGCAATCAGGTTTTCAATTTGGTGACATGCGGATTTTCCACCGTCATGTGGATCCTGCTGGTAATGGTCCAACATTATTTAGTTTAGCCAATATGGTCACACCAGGCTATTTAGATCCAGAAACAATGCATGAATTTACTACACCTGGCGTATCTATTTTTATGATTGCACCGACTGAGGGTAACAACCAACAAAATTTCAAATTAATGTTACAAACAGCACAACGCATAGCGGATGATGTTGACGGTGTCGTATTAGATGATGAACATCACATGCTGACACCACAAAAAATCAACAGTTACAAAGATCGCATTAAAAAAGCCTGTAACGAGATTTAACCGCGATATTTTCAATAAAGTTTTAACAAAATTCCACCAACTTAGGTTGGTGGTTATAAATAGATATTGCTGTAAAATATTTACTTAAATGATTTAATTTATCTATGCATTATTTACAGTTAGATTAATGCAATTGTAATGATATTCCCAAAACCTACGTTTTAATTAAGAGCCTATTATCATGTCACTATCGAATAAAAACGAAAATTCAGCAAATTTATCTGAATCGATTAAAGATATAACAGAACAATTGACCTCACTACGAAACCTAATTAGGCACCATGAGTACTGTTATTATGTACTTGATACACCCGAAATTCCCGATGTTGAATATGATAAACTAATAAAACAGCTGCAAACATTAGAACAACAGCATCCAACGCTTATTACGCCCGACTCACCAACCCAACGAGTTGGTGGTTCACCATTAGCACAATTTGCATCTATCAAACACGAAATGCCCATGCTATCACTCGATAATGTGTTTGATGATGCTAGTTTTATTGCATTTAATAAAAGAGTTAAAGATCGGCTTCATTTAAGTGACGCTGAACATGTTGAATATTGTTGTGAGCTCAAACTTGATGGACTTGCCGTTAGCCTACTTTATGAAAATGGCCACTTTATACAAGCTGCCACTCGAGGTGATGGCACAACAGGAGAAGACATAACAGCAAATGTAAGAACCATCAAAACAATTCCACTAGTTCTAAGGGGCAACAACATTCCTGCTCGATTAGAAGTCCGTGGTGAAGTATTTATGACACATAAAGGCTTTGAAAAACTCAACACAGAAGCCGAAAAGCGAAACGAGAAAGTATTTGCCAATCCGCGTAATGCTGCTGCTGGATCATTAAGACAGTTGGATCCTAAAATTACCGCAAAAAGACCTTTAACATTCTTTTGTTACGGTGTGGGTATTGTCGAAGGCACTACGTTACCTAATACTCACTATGACCGCTTAATGCAATTTAAAGCTTGGGGATTACCGGTTAGTGATAAAGTTCAAAAACGTCAAGGCGCACAGGCTGCTTTAGATTATTTTAAACAAATTGGCGAGCAACGTATGTCGTTAGACTTTGATATTGACGGTGTGGTTATCAAAGTTAATAGCATTGAACAACAAAAAGAACTTGGCTTTGTTGCTCGTGCACCAAGATGGGCAACTGCATTTAAATTCCCTGCTCAAGAGGAAATCACACAATTAAACAAGGTAGACTTTCAAGTTGGACGAACAGGCGCAATTACACCAGTTGCAAGACTTGAACCAGTTTCAGTCGCTGGTGTTATTGTTAGCAATGCGACATTACATAATAGTGATGAAATTACACGATTAGGCATTCGGGAAGGCGACTATGTTACAGTACGCCGAGCAGGTGATGTTATTCCTAAAATTGTTGCTGTCATATTGGATAGAAGACCTGCGGACACAAAAGAAATCATATTCCCAACTCACTGTCCTATTTGTGGATCACAAATAGTGCGAGACGAAGGCCAAGCTGTGTCGCGTTGTGCCGGCGGACTAATTTGCCCAGCACAACGTAAAGAAGCCTTAAAACATTTTGTTTCAAGGCGGGCTATGAATATTGATGGTATGGGGGATAAAATCATTGAACAATTAGTGGATAAAGATTATGTCAAAACCCCAGTAGATCTTTATAAACTTAATCTACCAACACTATGTAGTTTGGACAAAATTGGCGAAAAATCTGCCAATAATTTATTAAATGCATTAGAGGCATCCAAAAATACCACATTAAGCCGTTTTATATTTGCGCTTGGAATTCCAAATGTAGGAGAAGTTACTGCCGAAAATTTGGTTAATCAACTAGGTAGTTTATCGGCAATCGAAAACGCTTCACTTGAACAATTACAAATGGTAAACGATATTGGCGTCGTTATTGCCGAAAGCATTATAGACTTTTTCCAAGAACCACATAATCGCAACGTAATAGATCAGCTAACTAGCGATAAAATTGGCATTCACTGGCAAGATGTTAATCCGCAAATACAAGCAACCGATACAAACTCACCCTTTTCAGGTAAAACTATCGTATTAACCGGTACTTTATCGATTTTAACCCGTGATGAAGCCAAAAATAAATTAAAGCAGTTAGGCGCAAAAGTAACAGGCAGTGTATCAAAAAATACCGATCTCGTGATTGCTGGAGAAGCCGCTGGTTCTAAACTTACTAAAGCCCAAGAACTGGGAATAAAAGTTATTGACGAGCAAGAAATGGTAAATTTACTTGCCGAGTAAATATAAAATCCATTGGTACTTATTAGCAGATTGATTAGAATAACAAGCAAAAAACAAGGAGGACATTATGCCTTTATTAGATAGTTTTAAAGTCGATCATACCAAAATGAAAGCTCCTTTTGTGCGAATTGCCAAAACCATGGCAACCCCAAAAGGTGATGATATTACGGTGTTTGATCTACGCTTTACCATTCCCAACAAAGACAATCTGCCAGAAAAAGGGATTCATACATTAGAGCATTTATTTGCAGGCTTTATGCGCGATCATCTCAACAGTGATAAAGTTGAAATAATCGATATTTCACCAATGGGGTGCCGTACTGGTTTTTACATGAGCGTAATTGGTCAACCCGATGAAGAATTAGTCGTTGATGCATGGCTCAAATCAATGCATGATGTATTAGACGTTAAATCGCAAAATCAAATTCCAGAATTAAATGAATATCAATGTGGTACTTATAAAATGCACTCATTAGATGAAGCCAAAGCCATTGCCGAACAAATTATAAAATCCGGTATTGGCGTCTGTCATAATGATGAAATCGCATTGACAGATGAACAACTTGCCCAAATTAATCATCACTAGGAGGTATTTATGCCAAATGTCGTGATCGACTTTTTAGAAGGTCGCACTATAGAGCAAAAGAGAGAAATGGCAAAACGCGTGACTAATGCCATTGTCGAAACCCTCAATTGCAAACCAGAAGCCGTACAAATCATCATGCACGAAATATCTAAAGATCAGATTGCTAACGGTGGCGTGTTGCGCAGTGATAAAGATTGATTTTAACGTGGTCAAATAATGGGGAAAATAACAATATCAATAAGTGAAAATTCCTTTTTGTATATTAAGCTCCATAAAAAATCTCAAAATAGAAAATATATTTTGAGATTTTTTATTCCAACATGTTTACTATCTTAGATAAAATCCATCACAAATAAACAACTCACTATTTAACCAAGCGATTAATGTTTACAATTAGCGTGATGCAGATGAAGCAAATGCCCCATTTTATTCACTTTGGTTTCTAAATAGTGTTCATTATTCGGATTTTCGCCAACTTCCAATGGCTCTCGTTGCGTAATTTTAATGCCAGACTGCTCAAGCACTCTTATTTTTTCTGGGTTATTGGTTAACAAACGAATTTGTGATACCCCTAATAAAGTCAGTATGTCTGCACATAAAGTAAAATCTCGTTCATCCGCCGCAAAACCTAATTGCTCATTAGCTTCAACCGTATCTAAACCTTGATCTTGCAATGCATAAGCTCTAATTTTATTCAATAAACCAATATTGCGCCCTTCTTGACGATGATAAATTAAAATCCCTTTACCTTCTTTTGCAATTTGTTTTAAGGCAGCTTCTAACTGAAAGCCACAATCACAGCGTAAACTAAAAAGCGCATCACCGGTTAAGCATTCAGAATGAATTCTTGTAAGCACTGGTGTATCACCAGATATATCGCCAAATACCAATGCTACATGATCCTTTTTTGTTGCAATTTCTTCAAATCCAACAATAGTGAAACATCCCCATGGCGTTGGCAGTTTCGCTTGTGCAACACGTTTTAATTGCATTATTGTCTCCGTTTTAAATAAAACATAGCTAAGATTTTATAAAAATAAATCTATCTTTTATGCTAAAATATTAAGCAATTTGTACTTAATTGAGTTTATAAATGGGGTTAGTAATAAAAAAAACAATAGCCATATTGGCTATTTTCTTAGTTGTTCCTTTAGTTATTATAGCCATAAATTGGCATTGGCAACCAGCGTCATTAAATGATACATCTAAATATTTATTCGTAATAACTGAAACAGCAAGTTTTCCTTGGGCAATAATTACATCGATAATTTTATTCTTAGTATTTTGTCTATTATTATCCAGTAAAACGAAAAAAAAAATTATATTATTATGGTTGCTTCTTGTTAGTGCAATATTAAGTGGGCAGGCAATTAAAAGTTTTTTAAAATCGCAGACAGCCGAATCAAGACCTTATGTACTTTGGATAGCAAAAGAATTTAAGATTAGTAACCAACAATTTTATTCGAAATCGGAATCAGAAAGAAAAGAACTTATTCAGCAGTTATTTAAAAATTCATCCACAATTCCAAGTTGGTTATCTAACCACTGGAAAAATGAAACTGGATTTGCTTTTCCTTCTGGACATACTTTATTTGCTGTAACTTGGGCATTTTTAGCTTTAACATTACTTAAATTGCAGCAGCATTATGTGATAGTATCAATTACCATTATTTGGTCGATATTAATTGAAATTAGCCGGCTATTATTAGGCATGCACAGTCCAATTGATCTAATAACAAGCATATTAATCGCTTGGATAATTTCATTAATCAGCTATTTTTATGCTAAAAAATGGCATATAGTAGACAAATAATTTTTAAATATTATTTTTAAAAAACTGCCATTTATTACAGGCGGATTTTATTTTTGAATGTCATTGATAACTGTTTAACTAATCAAAGCAATTTGTATAAACAGTCTAGTATAATAACCAAAACGTTTAATTAAAAATAAAAAGAAAGGTCAACATTATGAAATTTGTTATATCAATTTTATTGATAATTATCATCTTTGCTATCTCAATAGCAATAGGTTCAGCTAATGATCAAATCGTAACTTTTAATTATTTAGTGGCTAAAACTGACCTCCGCTTATCGGTGTTATTAGCCATTTTATTTGGTTCGGGTTTTATTGTCGGTTGGATACTAACAGGCATCTTCTTTTTAAAAGCTAAATTTCAACACTCATCAACAAAACGTAAACTGAGCAAATTACAAAAAAAATATGATGAAGATATGGCTAATCATCAACAAATACACTTAACTAAAAGCAATTAAGAATAGGTTACTATGTTTGAACTGTTATTTCTGTTACTTCCTATCGCCGCCGGATACGGTTGGTATATGGGAGACAGAAATGCAAAACAAAAATATCTAAATCAATCTAATCGGCTATCGCGTGAATATGTAGATGGTTTAAATTTTCTATTGTCTAACCAAAAAGATAAAGCTGTCGATCTTTTCTTAGACTTGTTAAAAGAAGACGATGGTACACTTGAAGCACATTTAACATTAGGCAATCTATTTCGCTCTCGGGGTGAACTTGACAGAGCGATACACATCCACCAAGCATTGTTAGAAAGCTCGTCTTTAACATTTGAACAACGATTATTAGCTATTCAACAACTAGGGCGGGATTATATGGTTGCAGGCCTTTACGATCGTGCCGAAGAGATGTTTTTGCAACTCATTGATGAAGAAGACTTTCAACAATACGCACTACAGCAACTTATCATCATATACCAATCAACCAGTGAATGGATAAATGCCATCAATATGGCAACTAAATTGGTCAAACTTGGCAATGAAAAATACAAAACCGATATCGCACAATTTTATTGTGAATTAGCGTCACAAGCTATTGCTAATGATGACCTTGATAAGGCAAATAGCCTATTACAAAAATCAGCAATGGCAGATGCTAAATGTGCTCGCACTTCGCTCATGTTGGGTCGAGTTCTTATGGTGCAAGATAAAACAGAACAAGCCATCCAATCTTTTCAACAAATATTGCAACAAGATAAAGCCTTTATTGGCGAAGCACTACCTTTATTAAAAGAGTGCTATTTAATACTAAATAACCAACATGAATTTCAGCAATTTTTACAATTATGTGTCGATCAAGATACCGGTAATGTGGCCGAATTGATGCTTGCTGATCTTATTGAAAAACAAAAAGGCTTAGATGCTGCACAATACTTTATGTATCGTGAATTACTTAAACATCCTAACTTAAAGGGATTTTATCGATTAATGAACTATCATGTTGCTGATGCAGAACAAGGTAAAGCCAAAGAAAGCCTTTTACTTTTAAGAAACATGGTTGGCGAACAAATAAAAACTGTGCCCAATTATCGATGCCAAAAATGTGGATTCACGGTTAACTCAATCTACTGGTTATGCCCTGCTTGCCGTTCGTGGTCTACAATAAAACCTGTTCGTGATTTTGAACAACATTCAGATAAATAAAAAAGAGATTTTTATGTTTTTAATTGACTCTCACTGCCATTTAGATAGTTTAGACCTTAGTGCTAAATCTATCAAAGATGTTTTACAAGAAGCTTCCAAAAACGACGTTAAACATTGCCTAAGCGTGGCAACAACGCTGTCGGGCTATGAAACCATGAAACATAAGCTTACACCTTATCAAAAACAATGCTCTTTTTCGTGTGGAATTCACCCACTTAACCTTGATGACGAAATATACGATGCCGAGCGCTTTCAAAACTTAGCCCAAGAAGATAACGTCATAGCACTAGGTGAAACTGGTCTTGACTATTATTATCAACAAGATAATTTGGAGCAACAACAAGAGAATTTTAAAGAACATATTCGATTAGGTCGAAAATTAAGTAAACCCGTCATTGTCCATACACGTAATGCCAAAGAAGATACCTTAAAAATCTTAAAAGATGAGCATGTTCATTCAGGCGTGTTGCACTGTTTTACAGAAGATATCGAAACAGCAAAACAACTATTAGATATCGGTTTTTATATCTCATTTTCAGGAATAATCACCTTTAAAAATGCCAAAGCTCTACGAGAAGTTGCCAAATATGTACCGCTTGATCGTATCTTGGTCGAAACCGACTCACCTTACCTTGCTCCCGTTCCATACCGAGGCAAAGAAAACCAACCCGCTTATGTTCGCGAAGTGGCACAATATTTATCCGCTTTAAAAGGTGTCTGTTTAGAAGAGATAGCACAAAAGACTACATCTAACTTTTGTCAATTATTCAATCTTCAAGGAAAATTAAATGAATTATAAGTTAGCTATTGATTGGGATGATTTTTTAACAAACTATTGGCAAAAAAAACCGGTAATCCTACGCAAAGCATTTGCAGATTTTATTGATCCCATTACACCAGACGAACTAGCGGGTTTAGCGATGGAAGAAGAAATCGATAGCCGGATTGTTTCTAATAAAGATGGTGTTTGGGATGCTAGATTTGGGCCATTTGCTCAATATGATAACTTAGGCGAAGATCATTGGAGTTTGCTAGTACAAGCTGTTGATCACTGGCACGAACAAGCTGCCACACTACTTGAGCCTTTTAAATGCATGCCACAATGGCAATTTGATGATCTAATGATTTCTTACGCAACACAAGGTGCTGGCGTTGGGCCGCATATCGATAATTATGATGTGTTTATCATTCAAGGCATGGGCAGCAGACGTTGGCAAGTTGGCGATCGTAACCAACATTATAAACAATTTAATGCACACAAAGCATTATTGCATGTTGAAGAATATCAACCCATCATTGACGAAGAAATCACTGCTGGCGACATCTTATACATTCCACTAGGTTGCCCACATAATGGCACATCCATTGGTGAATCACTCAGTTATTCTGTTGGTTTTATGACACGAACCTCACAAGAGTTATTAAGTAGCTTTGCAGATTATGTCATTGATAATCTGCCAAATGGTATTTATTATCAAGATCCAAATTTAAAACGACCTAAAGATCCATACCAAGTTCAGCCTTATGAACTAACAAAACTACAAGATCAAATCATCGATTTAATCAAAAAACCTGAGTTATTTAACGATTGGTTCGGTAAACACATTACACTACCAATGCACGATTTAAATATTGTGCCAGTTGAACCACCATACGATTATAACGAATTTGAATCACTGCTAAAAACTGGAGAAAAACTACACCGAGTACAGAGTATTCGAATCCTTAAGGTGGGCGATTGTGGCTACATCCATGGCGAACAAATTAATCTACCTATGCCCGTCATTGATCTTCTTTGTAAAACTGAAACACTCTATTACGAGCAGTTACAAGATAAAAACACACTGCAAGTCATGCACGATTTTGTGAACAAAGGCTATTGGTACTTTGCCGAAGAGTAACATAACATATCTGCCGATAATAAAATCGGCAGATAAAACGACTATTTAGAGCTTTAAGCTTGGCTTTTTTTAACTTTTAAGGATATACTTGCCCCGCTTTAATTTACCCGCCGTTTAATCGCAAATTAAACATCATAAAATGGAAATTTTAAGTAACTATCTAATTTTAAAAACTAGAGGTATACATGAAAACCGAAGCAAACGCAGCCCTGCAAGCAGAAAGTGAAAGCAAATGCACAACCCCATATCAAAAAAGAACTCTATTTGCATCCACCGTTGGTTACGCACTAGATGGCATGGATATGATGATTTTAGGTGTTTGTTTTAGTCTAATTTCAGTCAGCTTCAACTTAACAAAAACAGATTTAGGCACTTTAACCTCAGTAACCTTACTTGGCGCCGTATTAGGTGGCATTTTATTTGGTATACTTGCCGATAAATATGGTCGAGTAAGAGTCTTTTCATGGACTATTTTAATATTTTCTCTTTTTACTGGATTATGTGCAATTTCACCTAATTACGAATGCTTTTTAATATTTCGCTTTTTAAGTGGACTTGGACTTGGTGGTGAATTTGGGATTGGCATGACTTTAGTTTCTGAAAGCTGGCCTAAAAATAAACGCTCAAGAGCAACATCTATTGTTGCATTAGGTTTTCAAGTCGGCATTATTTTAGCTGCATTAACCGTCAATTTTATTGGCGAAATTTATGGTTGGCGCTGGGCTTTTGCGATGGGCGTGCTACCTGCGCTATTTGTTGCATGGACACGTAAAGGTCTAAAAGAACCAGAAATCTGGCAAAATCTAAAAGACCAAAATAAAAACAAAATAGCCGTTGGCAAATTATTTAAAAACCCAAGAACCATAGCAACCACAATAGGATTAACCATCGCTTGTGCAGTACAAAACTTCGGTTTTTACGGACTCATGGTTTGGATGCCAAATATGATTGCAACTGAGCTCAAATTACCATTTAAAAATACCATGTTTTGGACTATTTCAACCACTATAGGTATGTCATTAGGAATTCTAATTTTTGGTTGGTTATGTGATAAGTTTGGTCGTCGCCCTTCTTATATCTTCTTTTTATTCATCTCGGCCGTTTCAATTTGGTTCTATTTTCATCAAACCGATATGTTTATATTAATTATCTTTGGCTCAGTAATTGGCTTTTTTGTCAATGGCATGATGGGCGGATATGGCGCGCTACTTGCTGAACATTACCCAACAGATGCCCGTTCAAGTGCTGAAAATATTATTTTTAATGTCGGTCGAGGCATTGCCGGTGTATCACAAGTACTAATTGCTTATTTAGCCACCGTTTACTCAATTAGCTACGCATTAGCTTTACTATCAGCCGCTTATTTATTATCGGCTGCGGCATTTGTCTTTTTAATACCTGAAACAAAAGGCAAAGAGCTCGAATAAAATTACGCAAAAAAACAGGGCAATTGCCCTGTTTTTTATCTCATATAAATTACATCAAAAAACTAAATAAAACTATCTTTAGTTAGCAGTACAAGAAGCTGGCGTCAATTGAACACTAAACAATTTTTCATCATTGATATAATAATTATGACTAACACCATTTGGAAATGCATCCCTAAGTTGTTTAACTTGTGCGCTATTATTACAATAAGCTGTTTTTAGACTTTCTGTCGTCATTTTTTGAGTTTCAGGGATTGATATCTCATCTTTTGAACTATCAATTACATATTTATAATTAATTAAATCATTCTCTTTAGTGATATCAATCAAATTGGTTTTTTCATCAACTTTAACCGGAAGCATTTTTTTGGCTTCATTAATAATAGTTTCTTGCAAACGACTAAGTTCAGTGTTTTTTGAAGAATCACTACTTGTTTGATTAGCATTAGATTTTGAATTATCACAGCTACAAAGAACCAAGCTTATCAAAATTGCTGGCACTGTTTTTAAACTTTTCATCATTATTCCTTTAAGTGAATTTTATAAATTACATGTTTACCGCTTATTTAAAGGCGGACGATAAAATCGTAAAATATCAGTGAGAAAAGTACATAAAAACTTTGCAATTTAGAATAAAAAATAAATAACAAATAAAAAGAGGCTTTAATAAGCCTCATTTAGTACCGATGATTTCTACTATTTTTTAAATTGAGTAATAGTTATTTAGAATCACAATCACTCGGTTTCAAATCAAACGACATAATTTTTTCATTGGCTAGATAATAATTATAACTTACTCCATTTGGGAATAAGAGTTTCAACGCCTTAACATTTGGGTCATTACCACAATATAAAGTAACTATCCTGTTTAATACAGATTGCTGATTTTTCTTTAGCAATATCACTTCTTTAGGCAGACCTTTCATAACATATTTATAGATAAGTTTATTATTATTTCTTGATATATCATCGAACATCGTAAATTTATCAACCAAAATGGGTAACTTTTCTTTTATGCCTGCAACAACCGAATCTTGAGCAAAACGATAATCATTATCTTTTTGATTATTAAATTGCTTGATTTTTTCAGGTGTTGATTGAGCCATAATTTTTTTTCCTCTTTCAACAATATCTATATTTTCTTGAATATCGGTTTGCTTAGTATCTATAACTTTTGCTTCTGAATTATCAAAACCAAATAATATTATTGCCATAAACATTACAACTGTTGCTTTAATACCTTTCATATTTATTCCTATCCAAGCTAATTCATGACCACCCGCTATCTCATAAAATACTCATAAAGTTGTAAAAGATAAACTAAAAAATACACAATAATAATAAAAAATTTTAATTATCCGTTAAAAATTAGCAAATGAACAATCTTAAAAAGAATGGCAAAAATAAAAGGGCTTCAAGTAGCCCTTTTATTATGAATAAATTCTAACTATTTGTTAAAGTTAATCCAAATATATCTAGTCATCATCACAATCATTCGGTTTTACATCCACTGAAAAAACTTTATCATCATTGATATAGTAATCATGATTAGCTCCTCGTGGAAATACTAATCTTAGGGTCTTCATACTAGAATCATCACCACAGTAAAAATCTAGCAATTTATTACGTAACTCTTTTTGAGTGCTTTCAGCCTGTAATGCATCTTTAGTGCTATTATTCACCACATATTTATAATTAATAGTTTTGTTATCTGTCGATACATCAACTAAAGTTGTGTTCTGATCAATTGTCGCTGGTAATTTTGCTTTAATCGCCTTGATCATCAAATTTTCAGCAACACTATAATTACCTTCTTGCACCTTCTTAAGCATATCTTCTTTTTCAGATTTTGTTTGTTCATACAAATCTTTCGCTTTATCACTAATGGCTGCAGTTGTTTGTTTAGCTTTATCGCTAATCTCAGCACCTATTTCCTTAGCTTTGTCACTAACATCGGCGCTCATTTGCTTAGCTTTATCGCCCAATTCTGAACTCATTTGCTGGACTTTGTCGCCAATGTCTGAGCTTGTTTGCTCGGCTTTTTGTTTGGTATCATCAACAGTTGATTTTGAATTATCACAATTAACTAAAAAAATTGCTAACACTGCTAAAGTGATCACTTTAAAAAGTTTCATTTTATTGCCCTTTTTGTTTTCTATTTTATATTGTGACGATGATGAATTGATTCATCATCGTCCGTTGATTTAAAAAATTAATAACATTAATAGTAAAAGGACTTACTAAGCCCTTTTGCCGTCTCAAATATTAATTAGTTAATATGCATACCGCCAGTAACACCATACGTTTCGCCCGTTGTATAGCTTGATTCTTCTGAGGCTAAATGCACATAAACACCAGCAAGTTCAACTGGTTGACCTGCTCGTTGTAATGGTGTTTGTTGACCGAATTCAGGAATAACATCACTTGGTTGACCACCACAGATTTGTAATGGTGTCCAAACTGGACCTGGAGCGACACTATTTACACGAATGCCCTTTGGCGCTAATTGCTTAGCTAATCCACGAGTAAACGCGATAATAGCTGTTTTAGTTGCAGCATAATCTAATAAATTACCACTAGGTTGATAAGCCTGAACAGAGGAAGTTGTAATAATTGTTGAACCTGGTTTTAAATAACCCAAAGCGGCTTTAGTGATCCAAAAAAGCGAAAACACATTAACTTCAAAGGTTTTCTTAATTTGCTCGGTGGTAAGCGCCATAATATCTTCAACTGCAGTTTGCTTACCGGCAACCAATGTCAAATTATCTAATCCACCTAATTTATGGTGTGCTTCATCAACTAATTTTTTACAAAAAGCCTCGTCACTTAAATCACCAGGAATTAATACGGCTTTACGCCCAGCAGCTTGAATAACTTTAGCGACTTCTTCCGCATCTTTTTGTTCAACTGGCAGGTAATTTATTGCTACATCAGCACCCTCTTTAGCATAAGCTATCGCTGCTGCTCGGCCGATGCCTGAATCGCCACCAGTCACAAGCACTTTGCGCCCTTCTAAACGATTATGACCTTGATAGCTTTTTTCACCACAATCAGGAAGCGGATTCATTTCGCACTGTAAAGCTGGCGCCTCCTGTTTTTGTTTTGGAAATTTATCATGATGATATTTGGTAAGTGGATTATAGATTTGTTTGTTCATAATTTTCTCCTAAGTTAAACATGTATTTGAAAACAAATTCAATATAACTTAAATGAAATCAATTAATAATCACAAAATCCTATTGCTAAGCATATTTTAATCTTTAAAATACCCAATTAATTCAATAAATTATATTTACTGACAACATAAATTAGAATATTCTTTCTTAAAACTTAATCGTATTGTTCAATATCATCCCCAAAATTAAAAAATAAACAACTGAGGCTAATAATTAATAAAGGTGGCTTTCCATGATAGGCTTGGCGAGGTCAGTGAAATTAGTAATGCCTAAGCCATGAGTATTGCATAATCTTGCACCTGATTTAGTGTATCAAATTAAATTTAACTAAGCTAGCGATAACAAATTAAATTATTTTAATTAACATATTGATTTTATATAAAATATTTAAGTTTACTTATTATTAATATCGTAGCGATAGTTAACACCATTAAAAAATCGTTCTTAAGCATGTCTATTTCATCACTACCTTCACTATGCCTCTTTATTAAAGTAGCTATTCCTTTCGGTTTTCCTATTCATTTTAGGTCAAGATGTTTTCGTGAGTGAGTTATTGATTGATACGATGTTTATCACACGTTTTAACCAATAGATGCTACGAATGCTCAATTAATCACGAAACGGTATAGGATCCTGAATATTTTTTACAAAAATATAATCTAAAAGTGAAGACTACATCTTCATTAAAGTATCTATTGCATTGGGCTTTGCCATTTGTTTGCGGTCAGGTTATTTTGAAGAGTTTTTGATTGATACAATGCTTATCACACGTTTTAACCAATAGAGACTGCGAATGCTCAATTAATCATGAAACGGTATAGAATCCTGAATATTTTTTACAAAAATATAACCTAAAAGTGAATACTACATTTTCATTAAAGTATCTATTACCCTTAGGCTTTGCCATTTGTTTGCGGTCAGGTTATTTTGAAGAGTTTTTGATTGATACAATGCTTATCACACGTTTTAACTAATAGAGACTACGAATGCTCAATTAATCACGAAACGGTATAGAATCCTGAATATTTTTTACAAAAAAATTTTAACTTTAGCCTTACATTTAATACCACATCGCATGGTTTTATAAGGTTTGTTGTTACTGGTCAAGGTGAAAGACAAACAGCTTCAATCAGGCTTTTTTAGCACGTTATATAGGGTCAGCTAACTGACCATAAAGCATTTAGCCAAATCGGTAACCGCTATTTTTTCTTTTTGATATAAGCGTCACATCTCTTGTCTGTAAACGGTGTTAGTTTTGTTTTTTGTATATTCATTACCGCCATTTCTCAAATTACTATAAATAACACGAGCAATTCCTACAGCTACATTATAAAAAATACCAAAATAAATCATTATCCCATAATATTTTTATACTAAAACACCAGCTTTCCTGAAACTTTTTTACAGCTGATTTATTTTACATAACAAAAACGACAAAAAACTATTGCACTTTTTTTTAAAACGAGTATTTTGTTAAAAATAATTTTTAAAAATGACAAAAAGTTAATTATATCGCATTATGAAATTTTCACTCAAAATCGTCCTCATCAACATTATTGTCAGCGTGGTCATTATTCCAACGCGGGGGCGTTTTTTGAATTAAAAATGTGTTCATACATAAAATCAAAAACCCCCGCTCTCCAAAAAGCGGGGGTTTTTTTATGAATATTTTTTACAAACGGCTTATAAGCAATGTTTTATAAACAGTAACTGAATAAAATAAGAACAAGTGAGGAATAAATGTTAGGAACACAGTGGATAGTAAAAACCTTAAAAGAAAAAGGCGTTACCACCGTTTTTGGATATCCCGGTGGACAAATTATGCCTCTATATGACGCACTGTATGATGGTGGAATTGAGCATGTACTTTGTCGTCACGAACAAGGTGCTGCAATGGCCGCAATCGGCTATGCTCGTGCAACCGGAAAAACCGGCGTTTGTATTGCCACATCAGGCCCAGGTGCAACAAATATTATTACAGGGCTTGCCGATGCGTTAATTGATTCAGTGCCGATTGTTGCTATAACCGGTCAAGTACCAACCAAACTTATTGGTACTGACGCCTTTCAAGAAGTGGATGTATTAGGATTATCACTAGCCTGCACCAAACATAGTTATTTAATTGATGACGCTAAAGACCTACCAAATACTTTAGAACAGGCATTTAACTTAGCCAATTCAGGCAGACCAGGACCAATATTGATTGATGTACCCAAAGATATACAGCTTGCAAATCTTGACTATCAACAATATTTTACGCCATCGTCATTAAAAACCGCACAAGATAACAATCAACTATATCCAATCTCGCTTGATGATATAAAACAAGCCAAAGAAATGATCGCCCAAGCGCAAAAACCGATACTTTACATTGGTGGTGGTGTTGGACTTTCTGGTGCTATATCCGAGCTAAGAGACTTTATGGCCTTAACACACATTCCAAGTGTATCAACCTTAAAAGGACTTGGTGTTGCCGATTTGAATAATCCTTATTACTTAGGATTAATTGGTATGCACGGCGCCAAAGCCGCCAATTTAGCCGTACAAGAGTGCGATTTATTAATTGCCTTAGGTGTTCGATTTGATGATAGAGTGACCGGCAATCTTAATGAATTTGCGCGACATGCTAAAGTGCTTCATATAGATATTGATCAGGCTGAAATCAACAAATTACGCCAAACCCATTTAGGATTACAAGGTGATATAAAGCAAGTTTTACCACAACTAAATCAAACGGTTTCGATTCAAGAGTGGCATAAAAAAGTTAATCAATTAAAAGCAGAGCACCCAACTCGTTACGATCATCCTGGCGAAGCTATCTACGCACCGGCTTTATTAAAAACTATCTCAGAAAAAAAATCAGCAACGACAATTATTACTACCGATGTTGGACAACACCAAATGTGGACAGCCCAGCATATGCGCTTTACTCACCCGCAAAACTTCATTACATCAAGTGGACTTGGCACAATGGGATTTGGTTTACCGGCTGCAGTTGGCGCACAAATGGCAAGGCCTAATGACTGTGTGATTTGTGTATCGGGTGATGGATCTTTTATGATGAATGTCCAAGAACTCACCACCATTAAACGTAAAAAACTACCCATAAAAATCGTATTAATAGATAACCAACGTCTAGGCATGGTTCGCCAATGGCAAGAGTTATTTTTTAATGAAAGATACAGCGAAACAAATCTATCAGACAACCCCGACTTTTTAATGTTAGCCAACGCGTTTGACATACCGGGGCAAAGCATTAGCAAAAAATCACAAATTGATACAGCGCTTGATAATCTATTTAACTCAACAGGCGCTTATTTGTTACATGTCTGCATAGATGAATTAGAAAACGTATGGCCACTGGTACCTCCTGGGGCAGCAAACGAAAACATGCTAGATAAAAGTTGCAAGGAGTAAGTGATGAACGAACAAGCGCAATATCAATTGACCATAAGGGCTTATGACAAATTGGGATCACTTGAACGTATATTACGAGTTATCCGGCATCGAGGCGGACATATTCAATCAATGCAAATGCAAACAATTGAAAATAATGTACTGACTATGACATTAATATTAACCACCGAAAGACCACTATCGACACTACAAAATCAAGTAGCAAAATTAGAAGATGTCATAGCGGTTGAATAATAATTTTTACAAACAACTTATTGTTAAATAATAAGTTAAACAAACAAGTATAGTGTAATGCTTGACCGTTAAAGCGAAAATACCTAAAGCAAAGTACTTACTTAGCAAATTGAAAAAATAAAGAGGAAAACAACATGAGTTCTACAGCAAAATCGGATTATATTTGGTTTAATGGCGAAATGGTTCCATGGGCGGATGCCAAAGTACATGTAATGTCGCATGCCTTACATTATGGTACCTCCGTATTTGAAGGCGTCCGTTGTTATAACACACACAAAGGACCGGCTATATTTCGTCATAAAGAACATGCCCAAAGATTATTAAACTCTGCCAAGATTTATCGTTTTCCTGTACCTTATTCGCTTGAAGAAATCATGGAAGCCACACGCCAAACAATCAAGAAAAACAAATTAGAAAGCGCCTATATTCGCCCATTAGTCTTTATTGGCGATGTCGGTATGGGCGTAAACCCGCGTGAGGGTTATAAAACCGATGTCATGATTGCCGCATTCCCATGGGGTGCCTATTTAGGCGAAGAAGCCTTAGATCAAGGTATTGATGCCATGGTCTCTTCTTGGCATCGCGTGGCATCTAACACCATTCCAGCAGCAGCTAAAGCGGGCGGCAACTATTTATCGTCATTATTAATTGGATCTGAGGCTCGTGCTAACGGCTTCCAAGAAGGCATTGCGTTAGATGTGCATGGTCACCTATCTGAAGGTGCTGGCGAAAACCTATTTATCATTAAAGACGGTATCTTATACACACCGGTTCTTTCATCTTCTGCACTACCGGGCATTACACGTGATGCTGTATTAACGCTAGCGCGTGATATGGGTATTGAAGTACGTGAACAAACACTATCACGTGAATCACTTTATTTAGCCGATGAAGTGTTTATGACTGGTACCGCAGCTGAAATTACCCCAGTGCGTAGTGTTGATCGCATCCAAGTTGGCATTGGTCGCTGTGGCCCAATCACTAAACAAATTCAACAAGCATTCTTTGGCTTATTTAATGGTAAAACCGAAGATAAATACGGTTGGTTAGATCTGATCAAATAAAACGAAAAATCAAAATCCGCCAACTCACTTGGCGGATAACATTTTAACTTAATGATTGATTTTAAAGAACTACAGACCGTTAAACACGGTCACTTGCATAAAAAATTGGGAGCAAGAAATGCCTAAATATCGTTCAGCAACGTCAGTCGAAGGCCGAAACATGGCTGGCGCACGCGCATTATGGCGTGCAACTGGCGTAAAAAATGAAGACTTTGGTAAACCCATCATTGCGGTGGTCAACTCATTCACGCAATTCGTACCGGGACATGTCCATTTAAAAGACATTGGTCAACTGGTTGCCAAACAAATTGAAGCATCGGGTGGTATTGCCAAAGAGTTTAACACTATCGCGGTTGATGACGGCATCGCCATGGGGCATGGTGGTATGCTGTACTCATTACCATCGCGTGAACTCATTGCTGATTCTGTTGAATATATGGTTAATGCGCATTGTGCCGATGCTATGATCTGCATCTCAAACTGCGACAAAATCACCCCTGGCATGTTAATGGCTTCGCTTCGTTTAAATATTCCAACCATATTTGTATCTGGTGGGCCAATGGAAGCGGGTAAAACCAAACTTTCCGATCAAATTATTAAATTAGATCTGGTCGATGCCATGATCCAAAGTGCCAACCCAAATGTTAGTGACGAAGATAGCAAAGCGATTGAAGAATCCGCTTGCCCGACTTGCGGATCTTGCTCTGGCATGTTTACCGCCAATTCCATGAATTGCTTAACCGAAGCATTAGGGCTTTCACTACCGGGCAATGGCTCATTAGTTGCTACCCATAAACAACGTGAACAGCTCTTTTTAAATGCCGCTAAGCGCATTGTTGAGATCACAAAACGCTATTATGAACATGATGATGCTTCGTATCTACCACGCTCAATTGCCACTAAAGCCGCTTACGAAAATGCCATGTCACTTGATATTGCTATGGGGGGGTCAACCAATACGGTACTGCATTTACTTGCCACCGCGCAAGAAGGCGAAATCGACTTCACCATGTCAGATATCGACAGACTATCACGTAAAGTGCCACATTTATGCAAAGTGGCACCAAGTACAGCCCAATACCATATGGAAGATGTACACCGCGCAGGTGGGGTTGTCTCAATCATGTCTGAATTAGACAAAGCTGGCCTACTCAATCGTAACGTTCACAACGTACTAGGCTTATCGTTGCAAGAAACTTTTGCCCAATACGACATTACCCAAACCAGCGACGAAGCGGTCAAAAAAATGTATCGCAGTGGGCCTGCTGGCATTCGCACTACCAAGGCGTTCTCGCAAGATTGCTATTGGGAGACACTTGACGACGACCGTGTAAATGGTTGTATTCGCGATAAAGCTCACGCCTATAGTCAAGACGGCGGGCTTGCCACACTCTATGGCAACGTAGCCCTTGATGGCGCAATTGTTAAAACCGCAGGCGTTGCTGCTGAAAATTTAATTTTCCAAGGACCTGCCAAAGTATTTGAAAGCCAAGAAGATGCTGTTGAGGCCATTTTAGGGGGCAAGGTTGTGGCTGGCGATGTAGTTGTTATTATTTACGAAGGTCCAAAAGGCGGCCCCGGTATGCAAGAAATGCTCTACCCAACAAGCTACCTAAAATCAATGGGGCTTGGCAAAGCCTGCGCTCTGATCACCGATGGCAGATTTTCGGGCGGATCTTCGGGCTTATCAATTGGTCATATCTCACCCGAAGCCGCAAATGGCGGTATTATTGGTCTTGTGCGCGATGGAGATATTATTGATATTGATATTCCAAATCGCAAATTATCGTTAAAAGTCCCTGATGACGAACTTGAACGCCGCCGCGTAGCCGAACTTGCCCGTGGCGACAAAGCCTTTACCCCTCACAATCGCGATCGCTATGTCTCTTATGCACTAAAGGCTTACGCCAGTTTAGCAACAAGTGCAGATAAAGGTGCCGTTCGTGATAAAAGCAAACTAGGTGGTTAACGTGAAACAACAAAATAACAACAAGCTCACTGGTGCCGATTACTTAAAAGCAACACTCTGTAGCGCCGTATACGACGTGGCCGAAGTCACCCCGTTAGAAAAGATGGAAAAAATCTCGACACGATTAAAAAACCAAATTTTTGTAAAGCGCGAAGATCGGCAATTAGTCCACAGTTTCAAAATCCGTGGTGCCCAAGCAATGATAGCCAGTCTAAATGAAGACGAACGTAAATGTGGCGTTATTGCCGCATCGGCTGGCAACCATGCACAAGGCGTGGCTTTTTCGGCCACAAAATTAGGCATAAACTCATTAATCGTCATGCCATTAACCACCGCCGACATAAAAGTTGAAGCAGTCAAAAGCTTCGGTGGCGAAGTACTCCTTTATGGCGCCAATTTTGACGAAGCCAAAGCGAAAGCCATGGAACTGGCAAAAGAACAAAAACGCATCTTTATTCCACCGTTTGATCACCCGCTTGTGATTGCTGGGCAAGGCAGTATTGCCATGGAATTATTACAACAAAATGCCAAACTCGATCGTATTTTTGTGCCGGTCGGCGGGGGCGGGCTTGCTGCGGGTGTGGCGGTATTAATCAAACAAATCATGCCATCAATCAAAGTCATTGCAGTCGAACCTAAAGACTCAGCTTGCTTAAAAGCCGCATTAGATGCAGGTCATCCTGTCGATTTAGAGCGTGTTGGACTCTTTGCCGAAGGCGTGGCTGTTAAACGAATTGGTGATGAAACATTCAGACTTTGTCAGCAATATATTGATGATATTATTACCGTTGATAGCGACGAAATTTGCGCCGCAGTGAAAGACCTGTTTGACGACGTCCGCGCAATCGCCGAACCATCTGGCGCTGTAGCACTAGCAGGGCTAAAAAAATACGTAGAACAGCACAACATCAGTGGCGAAAACCTTGCTCATATATTATCGGGAGCGAACTTAAATTTCCACAACTTACGCTATGTATCAGAACGTTGCGAACTTGGCGAAAAACGCGAAGTCCTGCTAGCAGTCACTATCCCTGAAAAGAAAGGCAGCTTTTTAACATTTTGCCAGCTTCTAGGTGGGCGCTCGGTGACCGAATTTAATTATCGTTATCATGATGATAAATCCGCTTGTATTTTTGTAGGGATTAAAATGTCTCAAAGTAATGAGAAAGATGAAATCATACAAGAATTAAGTGCAACAGGTTATTCGGTTGTCGATCTAACCGAAGACGAAATGGCAAAACTGCATGTACGCTATATGATTGGCGGCAAGCCGTGCAAACCAATACAAGAGCAAGTATACAGTTTTGAATTTCCTGAATCGCAAGGGGCTTTGCTTAAATTCCTACAAACATTAGGCACCAATTGGAATATCTCAATGTTCCATTACCGTAGCCATGGCACCGATTATGGACGTGTACTTGCTGCGTTTGAAATCGACCAAGCAACCATTAACCAGTTTAACCAACACCTAACCGAGCTAGGTTATGGTTTTCATAACGAAACGCATAATCCATCGCTCAAGTTGTTTTTAACTAATTAAGTGTCATAATTACTTGCGTTGTTTATCGTAATTTGAAAAACAACTGTAAAGCATCGACATAACGCCATATCCCAGACAAGCGATATGGCGTTATATCATAAAAAAATCCTCATCACCAATTTGGCTAACCGCTTTATGGTCATTTGTCCAGCCATTTATTGCACTGAAAGACTTCATTAAACATTAAATCACACGACGCAATTACATATAAACAACATAATGTTCTAGGTGAGTTGCGTGTTTACTATAGGGCATTTACATAACTATTCTCTTTTTAGACCATATTTTTTTGTAAAAAATATTCAGGATTCTATACCGTTTGGTGATGACTTGAGACTTTGCCGCTCTGTTTTGCCTAATATTGAGCTCTTGTTTTGGAGGGTGGCGTGGATTGGCTAAAGTGGTTTCAGTCATTTGCTGTTTAAATGTTCAAAATAGCTATAGTGACCACATCCAAAACCCTACCACACTAAAATAGATTATGGTTTCAATCATTAAAACTCAGGACTCGCAGGCTTTGCCTGCTCAGCGTCCCAACTTACGCGGGGGCTTTATTCTTTGTTATATTATCCTCTCAAGCACCATAACCACCCCCGCGACCTAAGGATTAAGAAATAAACGCTAAAAGCTAAGGTGCGGTGCAAACGCCATAGCGGGAGTTGCTGGCAAAGAGGCTGGTGAAGTAGCCGTCGTCCGAGAAGACATCGAACTGGCCGCTATCTGTTGCGTCGCTCGTCCAGAAGAAGTTGCGGACGAAGCCCGCATCAGTGTAGTGGGTTATGATGCCCCACTCCGTGAAAAAGCCAGCGCCTATGTGACGCTTGTAATGATTACCTGATGAACTAGGTGTTGCACCTAAATTATTATAGTTTGAATTGGTTAAATCTCTTACCCGTGGCATTCGATAACCCAAACTATTACACCATGCTAACTGGTCACTATAAGTTTTCAATTGACCACCACGATTGACGAACCACTGCCTTAATACAAATCCATATTTTACTACCTCACCGCCATATATATCTCTACCCACTAACTCAAACGTCTGCGGTAACCATGGCTTAGCTATTCGACTAGGATTCGGATTATCCCATTGATTGCTTGCCTCTGGACCTGTTAGCCTAACACGTGCTACAACTTGTCCCTTATCCTCACCAGGAACCCACCATTCACGAGCTACAACATTTGTCACTGTCGCGGTGATTCCCTCATGCGTGACTGGTTCCCATGTCAATTGTTCTACATCTCCAGTTATGAGTAAATCAAAATATAAATTATGCGCACCCGTGGTCGGGAAATTTAGGTTATATGATTCAGGATTGATTGATTGAACTAAGAAGCCTTTACTAGGATTCCATATGTCAACTGGGCCTGCATATCTGCCGTTACCCCAATATAGAGTCGGCCTTACATAATCAATAACTGCAACTACCGTTGAAGGTAAAATTATCGCATCACTACGATTATCCGCTCGAGCTATTTTACCATTCAATGCCTGTAAAAATAATAACAATGCTAATACTAGCAAAGCTGTTTTAGGTGATTTGAGCGATAATTTCGAAGATATAAATAAGTTTTGTGTAAAAACTCGTCGAATAGGATTATTTGATAAATTTAAGACATAGGTTTGCCAGTGCTGGTGTCTGGTGTCTGGTGTCTAAAATGATAATGCATTATGGCTCACCTGTCAAGTAAATTGTTGTTTTATTTGTCCTTTTTATGTTCTTTCGCTTATTAAATAATCCGTTTTTAAATTGATCAAAGTATAACCATTAAAAAAAAGCTTGGCTAGTTTTTTTTGGGGGATTTTTGGTAAAAATTATTTAGGTGTGACTTCGATTAAGTTTTATGAAAAGCTCTAATGGATTGAAATATTTGTTTTTTATCAAAATAACAATAAAATAAAAAATCAAATAAAATCAATATATTCATACAAATTTTTGCCTGATATTGAGTTTTTGTTTTGGTGGCTGAAGTGGATTTCAGTCATTTGCTGTTTAAATGTTCAAAATAGCTATAGTGACCACATCCAAAACCCTACCACACTAAAATAGATTATGGTTTCAATCATTAAAACTCAAGACTCGCAGGCTTTGCCTGCTCAGCGCCCCAACTGGGTGGGGGCTTCATACTTTGTTATGTTTTCCGCTATTTGCACCATAAGCTCCCCCCTGCTGCGCCATAAGGATTAAGAAATAAACGCTAAAAACTAAGGTGTAACGCACATAGCATAGTGAAGACCTCGTACAATGTCCATGCCGACGTGGCCATCGTACGAGGCGACAATGAGATCACCATGCTTATAACTACCATCTTTTACTGGCATACCATCACTCGTCCAGTAGCTATAGTAAAGTTCCGCGCGATCGTAGCTGTTCATGGGGGCCCACTCCGTGAATAATCCAGAGCCAAGTCGTCTCTGGTAATGATTTCCACTTGATGATGGTGTAGCACCAAAACGTCCTGCTTTAGCATTAGTCAGATCCCTTACCTGTGGCAAACGATAACCTATACTACTACACCAAGATTGTTGCTCGGGTAGGCGTTTTAATGCCCCCCCCCGAGTCACGAACCACTTTTGCAATACAAACCCATATTTGAGTATCTCATTACCGCCACTATCTCTACCCACTAACTCAAAGGTCTGCGGTAAATTTGGCTTAGCAATTAAACCGGGATAAGGATTAAACCATTCATTTTTTGCCTCTGGACCTTTTAGAAAAACACGATACACGACATTGCATTTGCGATCACATCCTGTTATTAGCCTCACTGTAGCTGTAATTCCCTCATGCGTGACTGGTGCCCATGTTAATTGACTTGCTTCTCCCTCTATGATTAAATCAAAATATAATTGATGAGCCCCAGTAGTTGGAAAATTAAGCGCGTATGATGCTGGATTGGTTGATTGAACTAGAAATCCATTATCAGGATCCCATAGTTCAGCAGGACCTGCATATGCACCAACGCCGTAGTCATGATCAAAATTAACCCCCTCCGACTTTGCGAATTTGATTTCTCCCCATTGTGACGGTGGTAGCATTATGGCATCACTGCGATTTACTCCTCGACTATTTTGACCCGATAATGCTTGTGAATTCAACGAAAACGACAAGAATGATAGGAGTATCAACGCCAACGGGATTTTTGGGGATAGCTTTGATAATAATTTGAGGGATAACTTCGGGGATATCAAAGAGGAGAGAGTAAAAATTCGTCTGATGCGTCTATTTGATAAATTTAAGACATAGGTTTGCCAAGTTTGGTGTTTGGTGTTTGGTGTTTAAAATGATAATGCATTACGGTTTACCTGTCAAGTAAATTGTTGTTTTATTTATCTTTTCCGTGTTCTTTCGCTTATTAAATAATCCGTTTTCAAATTGATCAAAGTATAACCATTAAAAAAAAGCTTGGCTAGTTTTTTTGGGGAATTTTTGGTAAAAATTATTTAGGTATGACTTCGATTCAGTTTATGGAAAGATTGAAAATATTGAAATTTACTGTTTTTATATAAAAAACAATAAAATAAAATCAATATTTTTTCTGACAATTTTTTGCCTGATATTGAGTTTTTGTTTTGGTAGGTGGAGTGGATTGGCGGAAGTGGTTTCGGTCGTTTGCTGTTTAGATGTTCAAAATAGCTATAGTGACCACATCTGAAACCTTGCCACACTAAAATAGACTATGGTTTTCAGTTATTAAAGCACAAGACTCGCAGGCTTTGCCTGCTCAGCGCCCCAAATGCGCGGGGGCGCTACACTAGGGCTTTGTTCTATGATTAATTATCCTTAATCAGTGCCATAAGGCCAACTAGGGATCAAGGATTAAGAACTACGGCGTGGCGCAAATTCCGCGCGGACTATTACTTGTTCTGTTGAAGTATACGTCGCCGACATCCGAGTCCACATCAAACTGAGTATTTCCCGCCGTGTCACTCGTCCAGTATTGGTAATCATAGACGAAGCCAGCTCCAGCATAAAGGTACGTGCCACCCCATTCAGTGAAAAATCCTGCCCCTATTCGACGCTGGTAATGATTGCCACTTGATGATGGAGTAGCACCGACAGAGCCTTTACACCAATCACCTTCCCATGTGCCCAAACAGACTGCGTTGGTGAGATCCCTTACCTGTGGCACTCGATAGCCTAAATCGCTACACCACGCTTCGGTATTAGGATAGTTATCTTCTCTATCTCCGCGATTCACGAACCACTTCTGTAATACAAATCCATATTTTACCAGCTCATTGCCAGTACTAACATCTCTACCCACTAACTCGAATATCTGCGGTAAACTTGGCACAGCAATTCGATTAGGATGAGAATTGTTTATTTGAGCGTTTGCCTCTGGACCTTTTAGTGTAACGCGCGTCACAATTTCACCTCCAGATGGAAGCCAATCATCTTCAGCCCATATCCATGTCACTATGGCAGTTATTCCCCCATGTGTAACTGGCTCCCATATCAATTGACGTGCATCAATGCCCTCTATAACTAAATCAAAATATAATCCATCAGCTCCCGTGGTTGGAAAATTAAGGTTGTATGATGCACCATCGGTTGATTGAATAAGGAATCCCCCTTCGGGATTCCATATATTAGCTGGACCGGCGAAGTTGACTCCGCTAATCTCCGAACCATTTTTACCAAATAGCAAATTCGGCCTTGCAAAATGGAGTACCGGTATTGATGGCGGTAGTATTATTGCATCGCTATGATTATCGACTGTTCGACTATTTGCCTGAGAATCCAATGAATACGGCAATAACAAGACCAACGTTAGCAAGATTTTCGGGGATAATTTTGATAGTAATTTAAGAGATAACTTCGAGGATATAAACGAGGCGAGCGTTAAAACGCATCTAAGGTGTCTATTCGATAAATTTAAGACATAGGTTTGCCAGTGCTGGTGTCTGGTGTCTGGTGTCTAAAATGATAATGCATTATGGTTCACCTGTCAAGTAAGTTTATGTTTTATTTGTCTTTTTTTCTTTCATTTGATTGTTAAATCAGCTACTTTTTAATTAATTGAAGTATAACCGTTAAAAAAAAGCTTGGCTAGTTTTTTGGGATGTTTTTTTAAAGAAATGTCACTGTCAGCATTAATTAAGCTTTTGTAAAACACTTAAATGATTGAAAAATTTTCATTATATTATTTTGATAGAAATCATTTCGGCGTGGTTAGGTTTCGGATATTTTAACCTTTTAATAAAATAAATAGTAACAGTAACAACGTCCAACTTAGGGGATTTTGTGCGAAATCCTCAACATTACAAGTATCATCCTGATACTCGCCTCTTCGAGGCTACTTTCGCTTTGTTCAGATGTTCAAATTTGTTCCACAAGACACAAACTCGCCAAACACCCCAGCTTGACATGCTAACCTCACTGAGGTGTCGGTCGGAATGTACCAACAATGAAACAATGTTTTACTTAATAGACTTTATTTAGTATAGGATTAAAGTTTTATTTACCGATACAAAACGAACTGAATATACGACCTAATAAATCATCAGAGGTAAATTCTCCTGTAATTTCGCTCAGGGCTTCTTGTGCTAGTCTTAGCTCTTCAGCTAGCAATTCGCCAGCATGGAAAGTAATGAGTTGATACTTACCATTATTTAAGTGTTCTGCTGCTTTTTCTAATGCTTGTAGATGACGTCGGCGTGCTAAAAATCCACCTTCGGTGCTACTGGAAAAGCCCATGACTTGTTTAAGATGATCACGCAATAAAGTCATTCCCTCTCCTGTTCGTGCTGAAAGCTGAATCAGTGAGTAGCCATTTACTTCACTGTATCCTAGTGCTTCGCCAGTTAAATCGGCTTTGTTGCGGATGACAGTGACGGGCATCTGTTTTGGTAAGCGTTCAATAAATTCTGGCCATAGTTTTTCTGGATTGGTTTCTATTGTCGTTGTGCTGTCGACCATAAATAATACACGATCAGCTTGCTCTATTTCTTGCCAAGCGCGTTCAATGCCAATGCGTTCTACTTCGTCACTCGCTTCGCGTAAACCAGCGGTATCGATAATATGTAGTGGCATACCATCAATGTGAATATGTTCACGTAGAACGTCTCGAGTTGTGCCGGCGATATCGGTCACAATGGCGGCATCACGTCCTGCCAGTGCATTTAGCAAGCTGGATTTACCGGCATTAGGCCGTCCTGCTATAACGACTTTCATGCCTTCTCGTAATAGCGATCCTTGTTTCGCTTCTTGCCGCACTTCGCTTAAGCGAGTAATTACTTCGTTTAGCTGTGCTTCAATTTTACCATCTGATAGAAAGTCAATCTCTTCTTCGGGGAAATCAATTGCTGCTTCGGTAAAAATGCGTAAATGGATTAATGACTCAACCAGTGCATTTACTTTTTTAGAAAATACACCTTGTAAGGATGATATAGCTGATTTTGCTGCTTGTTCCGAACTAGCATCAATTAAATCAGCAATCGCTTCGGCTTGAGCAAGATCTAATTTATCATTTAAAAATGCCCGTTCTGAAAATTCACCTGGGCGAGCAATACGGACATGTGGTACTTCAAGAACACGTTTTAAGAGTAAATCTAAAATAACAGGTCCACCATGTCCTTGTAGTTCAAGCACATCTTCGCCAGTAAATGAATGAGGATTTGGGAAGAATAAAGCAATTCCCTCATCTAAGGTTGAACCATCTGAGGCTAAAAAAGGTAAATAATCAGCATGTCGAGGCTTAGGTATTTTGCCTAATACAGCTTGGGCAACAGCCTGAACCTTTGGTCCTGAAATACGTAAAATACCGACACCACCACGACCGGGTGGGGTTGCTTGTGCGACAATAGTATCTGAAGTCATATGTATCAATTTCTAAATTAAACAGCAATACATCATAATACCATGGACAAGACGCAAAAACAGCTTTTGCTTATTTATCTAATCATGCAAATATACGCCATTTTAAAAATCAAGCGGTTTAAATAAATAGTCAAAAAAGAGCCTGTCTAAATCTCATTTTTAGGATGATCAAATAACCACGAATTAGCTAATGCTAAAGGCTCTCTTATCATTGCAATATATTTATCAAAATTAGAAAAACGTAATGGCGCCGATAATCCCGATACATCTGTAACTCCTGAACGTTTAGCTAGCATTACCGAGCGTAATAAATGAAAATCATTAGTAACAACAACCGTTTTCCCTAATGGTAATACCTCATTGGCATATATAAATTGTTGGGCTGTTCGGGTTGATTTGTCTTCAATATAGATTCGCGAAGCGTCTATTCCTTGATTTACCAAGTAATTAAACATCACACTAGCTTCAGTGGCTGATTCGTCTTTGCCTTGTCCACCACAAACAACAGCTTTCGTATTGGGATTATTTTGCAAATAAGTGGCAGCTACATCTAAGCGAATTTGTAAGGTTAAAGGCGCCATTGCTGGCGTGCCAACAACTTGTGAACCCAACACAACTAATGTATCAGCGTTATCAATGGGCTTTTGTTGAGCATAGATAAAAATAATAATATTACAAACAATAAAATAACCTAAAATGGCGATAACAGCATAATTGAATAATTTTAAAATTTTCATTAAATCAATATCCTTTTTTAAAACAATCGTCAAAATGGTCATTGATTAGTCCCATTGATTGCATAAATGCGTAACAAATCGTTGAGCCAACAAAACTAAAACCCCTCTTTTTTAATGCCTTTGACATCTGGTCAGATAGTTCGGTGCTCACGGGGACTTCACTTTTGTCTTTATAGTGGTTGATCATCGGTTTACCCTTAACAAAAGACCAAATAAGTTGTGAAAAATCTTCGCCATTATTTTGCATAGCTAAATAAGCCTGTGCATTTTTTACAATACTATTAAGCTTTAATCTATTACGAATTAATCCCTTGTTTTCAAGCAATTTTTCGATATCGCCAGACGATAATTTTATAATTTTTTGAGGATCAAAATTGAAAAAACAACGTCGATACTCGTCTCGCTTTTTTAATACCGTGATCCACGACAAGCCGGCTTGTTGTCCTTCTAAACAAATTTTTTCAAATAGCTTAAGGCTATCATATTGGGCTATGCCCCACTCGTTGTCATGATAAGCAATATACAGCGGATCGTTTGTCACCCAACTGCAACGCTTTACTTTTTGGTTTATCATTAAATCATCCTTTTGGATTAACCACCATGGTATGGTAAATGATGATATCTTTTATCCAATAAAATATAAATATATTAAGATTATAAATTAAATACACAGTTTAATCTCATTCATTAAATTTTTTTATGATAGGAAAAAAGGCATCTTTTTGTGGCAGAATGAGGATTCTTTATAAGATTTGGTCAAAAAAGATAAATTTTCTTGATTTTTTATCTCTATTTAACAATAAGAATAAGGTTAGTTCATGAATCAGTCTGAAATCAATGTTCGGTTACAACCCAATGCACGACCATTAAATAGTAAAGATCTAAAAACGTTAGTGTTATCTTCTTTAGGCGGTACGCTAGAGTTTTATGATTTTATTATTTATGCGCTTTATATCGATACCATCGTTAAACCGCTATTTTTACCTCATACATTATCCCCTTTGACGTTAGATCTGTTTGCGTGGGGAATTTTTGCTGCTGGTTATTTAGTCCGTCCTGTGGGCGGTATTATTATGGCACATTTTGGCGATAAAATGGGCCGTAAAAAGATGTTTACCCTAAGTGTCGCAATGATGGCGCTACCGACTTTCATCATTGGGGTTTTACCCACTTACGAAATGATCGGTATTTTTGCACCACTATTGCTTTTGATTATGCGCATGTTGCAAGGTGCAGCGATCGGTGGCGAAATGCCAGGTGCTTGGGTATTTATTGCAGAGCATGTGCCAAAACAACGTTATGGACTTGGTGTTGGCACATTAACATCAGGAATTACTGGCGGTATTTTACTTGGGTTTATTGTCACAATTATTATTGATCTTTGTTTTACGACACAAAATATTTTAGATTACGCATGGCGTATTCCGTTTATTATTGGTGGTATTTTTGGGGTGATTTCGGTTTATTTGCGACGTTTTTTATCTGAAACACCTATTTTCAAGGAATTAGCGGCACGTAAAGCGATTGAAAAAAACATTCCCGTTGTTACTGTGCTACAAAAACACAAAACAGCCTGTTTGATTGTTGCATTGTTAACGTGGTCATTATCCACAGCGATTATGGTGGGGATTTTAATTACCCCGGGTCGTATTGTTGGTGGAATGTATCATTTTGCCAACCTTGATTGGCGGATCGGTGGTTGTATTGCGGCTTTGACCTTAACATTAGGTTGTATTATTTTTGGTTGGTTAGATGATAAGCTTGGTTCAACAAAAACTGGGATGATTTGTTGGGGTGGACTTGCTGTTTCCGGTCTCTATTTTTATAGTTCTTTATCGCCTGATATGTCAATCACTAAGCTTTATTTGATTTGGGCGGTGTTTGGGCTTTTTATCGGCTCTGTCGCCATGACACCAATCATAGGAACAAGGACATTTCCACCAGCAATCCGCTATTCAGGTTTGTCGTTTTCTTATAATTTAGCTTATGCGTTATTTAGCGCTATTACGCCAACGTTAACGATTTATCTATTAAGTCCTGAACACTTATTAGGAGAATATAGTTATTTGGGTGCGGGTATCTATATCTCTTTTGTGGCATTAATTGCAATTGGAGTTGGTTTCTATCCTTTAGCAAAAAAGGGCTGGAGCAGTAACTCAACTAATCATTAACAGTAAGATTTCTTTGCAATAAAAAGCAGGGAACTCTCCTGCTTTTTATTTAATTTAGTGCTATACAGTAGCTGCCATATTAACGCATAGTAACAAACTCTTCAGCAGCAGTTGGATGAATCGCAACGGTGTTATCAAAATCCTTTTTCGTTGCACCCATTTTTAGTGCTACAGCAAAGCCTTGTAACATTTCGTCCATACCATAACCAATACCATGAATACCAACAATTTTTTCATCTTTACCGACGCATACTAACTTCATACGACATGGTTGACGATGTTGTGTAACTGCGGTGTACATGGCCGTAAAGGTGGATTTATAGACTTTGACGTTTTCTTCACCATATTGCAGTATCGCTTCTGGCTCAGTTAAGCCTACTGTACCAATAGCTGGGTGAGTAAATACGACGGTTGGAATATTACTATAATCTAAATATTCATCAGGTTTATTGTTAAAAAGTCTTTCTGATAAGCGACGACCAGCGGCAACCGCAACCGGCGTTAATGCCATGGCACCTGTATCATCACCGACTGAATAAATGCCCGGTACATTGGTATTTTGATATTTATCCACCACCACGAAGCCTTTATTATCAATTTCAATTCCTGCTGCCTGTAAATTCATGTCATTTGTAGCAGGTTCACGACCAATTGCCCAAATTAAACAATCGACAGTATAACTTTCGCCATTTTCTAGTGTTAACGTTAATGATTCATCACTGTTTTTAGTAACGGATTTTGGCACCGCAAAAGTATGAAGTTGTTGCCCTTCTGTTTTTATCACTTCCATTAAGGTTTCAACAATTAATGGATCAAAAGATCGTAGTGGTGTGGCATTGCGAACAAATTGATGAGTTTGTGCGCCAAGTACATGCAATACACTTGCGATTTCGCAAGCAATATAACCAGCGCCAACAACTGCCACACGCTTAGGTAAGGCTTTTAGCGCAAAGAAACCATCAGAAGTAATACCATATTGTGCACCTGGGATATTCGGAATCGTTGGTTTACCTCCGACAGCTATCAAAATATGATCGGCACTATAATGTTCACCATTTACCTCAACTGTATGAGAATTAACAAACTTAGCATATCCATGAATCACATCAACGTTGTTATTATTCAGGACGCGATCATAAGATTGATGGATTCTATCAATATAAGCAGTTCGGCTAGCAATTAATTTATCCCAACTGAATTGATTAATAGTAGTATCAAAACCATAATCAGGGCCATAATGATTAATGGCTTCAGCAATTTGTGCACCATACCACATCACTTTTTTAGGCACACAACCAACATTCACACAGGTTCCACCTAATAATTTTGCTTCAATAATGGCACACTTTTTTCCATAGGACGCAGCTCGGTTGACTGATGCTATCCCACCACTACCGCCACCAATGGCAATATAATCATAATGTTTGGTCATAAAATATCCTTAATACTCTTTTTCAGAATTTGGTCACTAGCTTTGCATAAAGCGCATAATAAAAAAAGTATTAATTTTGAAATTTAATAATAGTTATTAACGATTAATCATTATAATAAATAGCCCATTATTATTTTCTATAATGTAATTTCACTGAATAAATACAATATAATTTTGATTCTATGAATGGAGAATTGACACATAAGGGGGATTTATATACCCCCTTACTTGGTTTTATGATTTACATCAATCTACCTTATAATCATGATTCAATATAACGGCAGTTCACTACTTTTATATCTTTATTTAGTACATTTATTTTTAATTTTAACCCGCACTGGTTGAGAAGTCTCTTTATCGATAATTTCCAGATCGCAATATTTATTTTCTAGCTTAAAATTAACTTTATAAGTTTTACCCTTTTCAGCTATAAATTGTTTAGTTTCTGCATAACAAGACGCTTGATTACCTACATTATAATGACTTTCTATAGCAACAGGCTTATTAGCGGGGATTTTTGCACTTAATTCTAAATTAGCTTTAGCCAAAACAAAAATGCTACTTTCTGGGTAATAATAACCAATGTCATTAAAATCACTACAATAATTTGCTTCAGGATTATCAATATTTAAACTAAATTCAACTGGTAAACTAGTTTCATCACCGAAATCAGTCGAGAATTCTAATTGTGGATCATCTTCCATTGCTAAGTAGTGATAGTCCGATTTTGAAGAGCTACAACCTACAACAAAAGAGGCAATTGATAATAATACGAGTTTCTTTTTCATTAGTTATTCTCTTTATCTAATTTAACGTTAAATAACCGATCCAATAATTCGTTAATTTTTGTATCTGTACTAGTGAAGGTTGAAGAGTTAAGATGTATTAATCCCCCTTCAGTAGTATGACTATATTTTAAAGTACCAACGGAATATCCTTCATGATCATCAACTTGTACATGCATAATAGATAAATAAGTGGGTACCGCAATTGCTCTTCTAACGTCATAATATAATGTGTAAGAACAATCATTTAATTTGTCTTTACTCGTTAATTTATTGGTAATATTTAAAGTATTAAGCTTTTCAGCTATGATTTCGCCTGCTTTATTATAAGAGCTAATAGTACTTACATTTTGATAAATACATACATTGTTTAACTTAGTCGTATCTGAGATAGGTTTTATCTTTTCTCCTGGTTTTTCAAATGAAAAACTACAACCCGTTAACAACATTGAAACTATTGCAATTGCAACAAAATTTTTCTTCATTATCTATATTCCTTATAAAAATTAAAATTTATCAGCTGTAATTCCTCATAATAAAATAAAAAAATTTCATTGTAAAATAAGAAAAAATTATAAAAATTTTTAAAAAAGTAAAAAAATAAAATTAGTTTGCCATTAGAAAAAAAGCCACTTATTTAAGTGGCTTTTTTAGCTAAATTTTAGCGATTTTTTATTGCATTAATAATATTAGTTGTGGAACAACCATCTTCAAAGTTAAGCACTTTAACCGTTCCACCTGCGGCAATTACTTCCTTTCCACCTGCAATATCCTCAGGTTTGTAATCACCACCTTTGACTAGAACATCAGGCAAGACGCTAGCAATTAATCGTTGTGGTGTTTCTTCTTCAAATGGCACAACCCAATCAACTGAATCAAGCGCACCTAATACAATCATACGTTGCATTAGTGGGTTAATTGGGCGAGATTCTCCTTTTAACTGCTTCACCGAAGTATCACTGTTCACCGCAACAATTAAACGATCTCCTAGTTTACGCGCATTAGCAAGGTAAGAAACATGACCCGCATGTAAAATGTCAAAGCAACCATTGGTCATAACAATTTTTTCACCACGCATGCGCGCCTTTTGAACTTCTTCTTTAAGTTCATCTTCTGTCATTACCCCAAAACCGTCATCGGCACGGGCTCGAATAGCATTACTTAGCTCGACTTGCGAAACCGTTGATGTACCCAGTTTACCAACAACAACACCGGCTGCGGCATTGGCTAGAAAGCAACTTTCTTCTAAAGATTGCCCCGCTGCTAACGCCGCTGCTAAGGTGGCAATTACAGTATCGCCCGCACCAGTCACATCAAACACTTCTTTGGCTTGAGTCGGTAGATGATAAATCGGTTTATCTAATTGGAGTAACGTCATGCCTTTTTCACTTCGTGTTACTAAAAGCGCTTTTAGATCGTACTGTTTAATCAATTGATAACCTTTTTGTACGATATCTTCTTCGTTTTGGCAATGGCCAACTACTGCTTCAAACTCCGACATATTAGGTGTTAAGATTGTTGCACCACGATAACGCTCAAAGTCCGTACCTTTAGGATCAACTAAAATCGGTACATTGGCTTGATTGGCAAGCTTAATCATTGCTTGAACTGCCGATAATGCACCCTTAGCATAATCCGACAAAACCAACACTTTATGGGTCATTAATGCTGTTTGAATGCGTTCAAGTATCGGCGTTGCATCAACATTGCCAAATCCTTCTTCAAAATCGATTCGAATTAATTGTTGATTGCGTGATAGGACTCGCAGTTTGGTGATAGTTGGGTGCGTTGAAACCGATACAAAATCACAGTGAACGTTATGTTTACTGAGTTGTTCATCAAGAATTTTAGCTGGTTCATCAATGCCTGTTAAGCCAATAAGTCGCGCGTTACCACAAAGTGAAGTTATATTCATGGCAACATTGGCTGCACCGCCTGGGCGTTCTTCTAAAGAGTCAATTTTAACGACGGGTACTGGGGCTTCTGGTGATATTCGATTAGTCCCCCCATACCAATAGCGATCTAACATAATATCGCCCACAACTAATACATTGGCACAATTAAAATCAGGTAATGATGTTTTCATTATGACTCGTTATCCTTACTTGTTCAGTTTAATTCATTGTGTATCTGATTCAGACTCTTGGCTGTCGTCTTCTATATTGTCATGTTGACGCGGTTGGTAAAAACGGGCAAAAAAGGTGCCAATTTCAAACAGGAAACAGATAGGTACAGCTAATAATATTTGTGAAAAGACATCCGGAGGCGTTACAAACATCGCGACAGCAAACACCCCAACAATAATATAAGGGCGTTTTTTACGTAGGCTTTTAGGTGTAGTGATTCCAGTCCAGCAAAGCAAAATAATAGCGACTGGCACTTCAAAAGCAAAGCCAAATACCACAAAAAGGGTCATAACAAAATCAAGATACTTGGTAATGTCCGTATTAATAGCCACATCAACCGGCGCCGTATGAATAAAAAAGTAAAATGCCAGTGGAAACACCACAAAATAAGCAAAGGCTATACCAAGATAAAAAAGGATCGTGCTTGATACAATTAGTGGCATCACCAGACGTCTTTCATGTTGGTAGAGTGCTGGCGCAATAAAGCCCCAAATTTGGTACAGTACATACGGAATTGAGATAAATATCGCCACAATGGTTGTTAGCTTAATTGGCGTAAAAAACGGGGCTGTAATATCGGTTGCTATCATGCTACTACCTTGAGGTAATTGGCTGATGAGTGGATTTGCCACAATGTAGTAAATATCATTGGAAAAATAGAGTAAACAAGCTAATACCAACAATATACAGATAATGCAACGTAGTAGTCGTGTTCTGAGTTCAACAAGATGACCAATTAATGGTTGAGTAGCGTCGTCTGTCATGATTTATTTTTATCTGAGTCAATTTGGGGATCAATTTGCGTTGCAGAGTCAATTTCATTTTTTAATGATTCTGTTACGCGCTTTAAATCATCGATAGATTCTTGAATTTCTGGCGTAAGTGTTGTTAAACCACTTTGTTCGGCCTTTTTTAAACTATCTTGTAATTCTTGTAGTTTAAGTTCTTTATTTAACTCTAACTGTACAGTGGCTGACATGCGGCGTAACATCTTTATCCAACCTGCAACTGTTTTTATCGCAACAGGTAACCGTTCTGGACCTAATACTACCAGACCAATAATTAATACTAATAATAATTGACCAAAGCTGATATCAAACACGACTTACTCTTTTTTATTGTGATTATTAACATCAGATGAGTCAATATTCTCGACTTTTTGTGAATTGTCTTGTTGTTTTTTATCGTCATTATCATCGTCATTTATTGCTTTTTTAAAGCCTTTAATTGATTCACCAAGATCAGAACCCAATGAACGTAATTTCTTTGTTCCAAATAACAACACAACAACAACAATTAATATAAGGAGCTGAGGCAAGCTTGGCATCATGATAATTATCTCCAATGGGGGTACATAACCAAATTATACACGCAAATTAGAATATTCCCAAATAATCCAGCTCAACGCACAATCAATATCATAATACATAAAGCGCAAACTAACCCAAGCATTCCATATAGCATTCGTTCACGCTTTTTACTATGCTGTAATTCTTGATTAATTTGGTTTAATTGAACATTCATCTGTTTGGTGGTTCGTTCAAAATCATTTAATTTTTCTGGTAACTGTGGCAATAGAGTGCGCCACTCGGGCAACGATTCCCAAGCTTGTTGCAGTATTTTTTTAGCACTATATTTATCTTGATACCACTTTTCTAAAAATGGCTTTGCTGTTTGCCATAAATCAAGTTCAGGATAAAGTTGACGACCAAGTCCTTCAATATAAAATAGCGTTTTTTCAAGAAGGGTTAATTGCGGTTGAATATCCATGTCAAATTGGCGGGCAACTTGAAATAATTGCAATAAAATCTGTGAAAATGAGATTTCAGCTAGAGGTTTTGCAAATGCTGGCTCACACACATTGCGCATTGCCATTTCAAGCGCTATAGCATCGGTAGTTTCTGGTACCCAACCTGATGCGATATAAGTTTCGGCTATTTTTCGATAATCTCGATTAAAAAATGCCAAGAAATTCTCGGCAAGATAGCGCTGATCATCATTACTTAATATGCCAACAATGGCGCAATCAATACCAATATAGCGAGGATTTTGTGGATCGGTAATATCGACAAAAATATTACCCGGATGCATATCAGCATGGAAAAAGTTATCACGAAATACTTGGGTAAAAAAAGCTTGAACACCTCGTTCTGCAAGTAATTTCATATTGACATTATTTTGCTTAAGTTGCTCGATATCTGAAATGGGAATCCCTTTAATGCGCTCTTCAACAATTACATTTTTTCGACAAAGATCTTGATAAACATAAGGGATATATAAAGTATCACTATTGATAAAATTATCACGCAATCTAACGGTATTGTAAGCCTCTTTTTGTAAATCCAACTCTTTTAATAGCGTCATTTCATAATCATGCACTATTTCAACCGCTCGCAATTTTTCGCCTGATTTGATACGTTTAGTAAATTGTTTAGCCACCCAATACATTAAACCGATATCGGCTTGAATAACCGGTAAAATATTAGGACGCAAGACCTTGATGACAACTTCGGCTTGGCTACGTTTTAATACTGCGGTATGAACCTGTGCTATTGACGCTGCCGCTAATGGCTTTTCATCAAAATCGGAAAAATAATGATCTATCGGTTGCTCTAATGCAGACTCAATCAATTGTCTAGCCATTTTTCCATCGAAAGAAATCACTTGGTCTTGCAATCTAGCCAAAGCTTCGGCTATATGTTTTGGTAAAACATCACGCCGAGTTGAAATCATTTGTCCAAACTTTATCCAAACTGGTCCTAATTCTTGCAGCGCTTGTCGTAAACGTTCACCAATTTCTTGATTTTTTGCCTTAGGTCTAACCCAAAATAGGCAGAATAATAAAGTACGAAGCCACTTTGATGAACGATGTTTCGGCAACAGTTCATCTAATTGATAGGCTCGAAATACGGTTAATATTTTAAATAGTCGAAAAAATGTCATTGTTATTCATCGCATCAAAATTTAAAGCCAGTATGTAACGCGACAATACCACCAGTCATGTTGTGATATTTCACATCGACAAATCCTGCATCTTCCATCATTTTTTTCAATGTTTTTTGATCGGGATGCATACGAATTGATTCAGCTAAATAACGATAACTTTCCGAATCATTTGCCACAATTTTCCCCATTAGTGGTAACATGGTAAAAGAATACAGATCATACGCTTTATTTAGGATCTGATATTGTGGTTTAGAAAATTCAAGGATTAATAAGCGTCCACCGGGCTTCAATACTCGCCACATAGAGCGTAAAGCCTTTTCTTTATCAGTGACATTGCGTAAACCAAATGAGATAGTGATACAATCAAAATAGTTATCAGCAAAAGGTAATTCTTCTGCATTGGCTTGTACATATTCAATATTTTTAAATAAGCCTTTGTCTCGCAGTTTATCTCGCCCAACCTTTAACATTGATTCGTTAATGTCAGCTAAAACAACTAATCCTTCATCACCGACCAATTGAGAGAATTTTGCCGTTAAATCACCTGTACCACCAGCAAGATCTAGAACTTTTTGGCCTTTACGCACACTGCTATATTCAATAGTAATTTTTTTCCAAATTCGATGGATACCAAATGACATGAGATCATTCATGACATCGTATTTATCGGCAACAGAGTGAAAGACTTCGGCAACACGTTTTACTTTTTCTTGTTTTGGTACTTGCTGGTAACCAAAATCAATTTTTTCTTGATTTGTATTGTCTTGTTTATCAGAAGATTGAGACATAGAAATTTACCTATCACAAAGAGTTACCTTATTTTAGCATAAGCCACAATAAATGTGATGAACTAAATCAATAATGCTTCAACCTTCTTAGAGACGATTTCAAAATATTCCTGTTGTGAACATTGTGGGGTTAAATCTTTTTCGTGAATAACTAAATCAAAATGGTAACTGTCTTTAAAGGCTTTTAAAACATCATTATCTTTTTGGAAGATTTGACTGTAATATTGCATTAGTGTTGCAAAATCAATGGAGGTAAAAACAAGTTTATTAGCGGTTTCAACAGCTTTTGAAATTCGTTCGACATGTAACATCGCAATTTTAATATAATCAGATTCGCTTAAATAACGCTTGTTATGATGGGTTGAGATTTCTCGCTCGATATAATTAATATAACCATTAGGCACATATTGAGTATTATAAATATTAGCCAGTTGAATAGATAAGTCACAAAATCTACCTTGACCGATAATAGCTACTTTTTTAACAAAAAAAGGTTTTGCTGCTTGGGCAATAAAAGACCAATTTTTATAGGGGTTTTCACGGATTTGTGTCGCGCTGATATCCATAAACTCTCGATTAGCATCGACAATGACTACCGGACAGCCAAAATAGAACTCGTGATTTTTGACATCTTGTGGCTCACTAGTAAAAACCACATTGGGTTTAATTTTATGTACTGAAAGAATTTGCTTAACACGACAGCTCCAATCTTGCCAACCATTCGGATAAAATTCAATACCCGCTTCATCAAGTACATGGATATGGATATTGTGACGATCTTTAAACGTCTCTTTTAACCAAGAAAAACGGTCGCTTACTTGAGGTTGTTTTGGTAAATGGCTTTTATCAAAGAGTAGCTTATCGCGCGATGCTTCGCAACCAAGAAGAATATGTAATTCATCAACTTGGCTCATGGCTTTTTCAATCAAATAAATATGACCACAATGTAAAGGATAAAACTTCCCAAAAATTAAACCAACTTTATGCTTAAAAGCCATGACAATTACCAAAACACTCAAAAATTAATAACAATTTACAGAAAAAAAAAGCAATTTCTAATCAAATTATGCTATTGGATATATTTTATCAATTAGTAAAATAACTTTTATAACCTAACTAATTGATAGCAAAAATATAAACTAATATTTTCTTATTTTTGCAAGTTAGATAATAAAATACCCGTAGCAACTGAAATATTCAATGCAGGCATGTTATCATTGCCCTTTAAATGTACAACCACATTAGCACAATCGATAAGTTTCATATTAATTTGTTGGAATATGACTAATGCAACTTTTTTATTAAAACGAATTTTATGTAATTCACTTGATGCAATGGACTTTGCTTGACAAGGCAATAGTGCAACAACTTGGTAACCCTGTTGTTTAAGCATATCAAGTGAAGCAACAAAATCATCACTTTTAATTGCTTCAACAGCCTCTACTCCGCCTTCGGCCACACGCATAGCTGCACCACTATCAAGTAAATTTGTTTGGCGCAATATCACACCATTAACACCATAAAATGCAGCACTACGCATTAATCCGCCTAGATTATGAGGGTTATTAATATCGTCAATGGCTAACACACAATCATGTTCTCTATCACTCTTTTCTTCTAAATAATCTAATAATGTGAGAGGAACACGCTTTTTAACAATTAAACAGACGCCACCATGGTGTTGGGTTTGGGTTATTTTGCTAATTTGTTCACTAGAGACAACATCATAACCTAACCGCTGTTTAACCAACCAGTCGATTATATCTTTAAACTGATAAGCCATCTCTTGGGTAATAAATAGTTTGACAATGGCTGTACGTCGATGTTTGAAAACAGCCTTACAACTATTTTCACTATAAACCAAAGTTTCTTCTTTTCGTTGACGATATCCATCATAACCAAATGTAGGCGTTTGTTCATTAGTGCGAACTTTTTTTTGCCATGGAGAATCGTTAGCGATGAAAGATTGAGATTGATTAAGTTCAACACTAAACTTATTTTTTATAAAATCAGATTTATCATTTCGAGGTTTGAATGTTTCAATACGGTCTTGACGATCGCGTTTAGGTTTCGACTGAAATGAATCATCTTTACGCTTACCTTTCCATCCGGTAGACTTTTCTGTCGCTGAGCGAGCAGACTTCTTTGGTGCACTATTTGTGGCGTAAAAAATAGTAGGTTTGCTTTTTTCGGTATTGTCGTTCATATCAATCTCACAGTTAATCGGTTATCGCGTACGGATGGTTGGGGCTATTTTATCTAATACGCCATTAACAAATTTATGGCTGTCAGCAGCACCAAATGTTTTAGTTAATTCAATAGCTTCATTAATGACCACTTTATAAGGTACATCTTGACGTTTCATTAATTCATATAGTGCGATTCTAAGTACCGCTAATTCAATTTGCCCTAATTCATCAACGGTGCGCTCAGTGAGATAAGGCGCCATTTTATCATCTAATTCGGCGGTATTTTTGGCTACTCCATTCAACAATTCACGAAAATACTTAGCATCAACGCCTTTCATATCTTGTTCTGCAATAAAACTTGTCTCAACATCAGCAAGATCATTTCTGGAAACTTGCCAAGAGTAAATGGCTTGTACTGCACATTCTCTTGCTCGACGACGAGGATTTACTAATGCCACTAAATTACTCCTTAATTGCTTTAATAATATTTAGCATTTCCAGCGCAGTTAATGCGGCTTCAGCACCTTTATTGCCGGCCTTGGTACCTGCACGTTCAATAGCTTGTTCTATACTTTCGGTAGTTAAAATACCAAATCCAACTGGAATGGTGTTATCTAAGCTTGCGCTTAATAAACCTGAGCTTGATTCGCCCGCGACAAAATCGAAATGCGCCGTACTACCCCGAATGACAGTACCTAACGCCACAATTGCATCATATTTTTTCGACTGTGCTGCAACTTTTGCGGCAAGTGGAATTTCATAAGCTCCAGGAACCCAGATAACCGTGATATTTTTATCATCGACTTGACCAATACGTGTTAATGCGTCAATTGCACCATTTACTAGGCTATCATTAATAAAATGATTAAAACGTGCCACCACAATTGCAACTTTCGCTTTTGGCGCAGCCACTTTACCTTCAATTGTTTGCATATTAATTCCTTACCAATTCTATTATGAATGTCATTTCACTCTCTTTTAAGTGAAAAGAGACTTAATAAATTGTATCACGAAAGAAAAACTTATCCTATTGGCAAATAACGCTACGGCCAAGTTCTGTCCAAGATATTATTTAAAATAAATGCAAAGAATTTTGTTATTGCAAATGTATTATTTGTTAAGTTTAAAATTAATTTAAATTTTGTCGTTATTTCAACTGTCATTATTAAAAATAATCTTAATTTATTTTTATTTTAATGTTTATTTTTACACTTAACGGCATACATTCCTGAAAGTTTTTGACAAGATAGGAAATTTTATCGCTTGCAAGCTATTTTGAAAAAATTACAATAGAGAATAAATTTATCGATGGAGAAATATCCGTGTACATTAACAATATTCGCAATGAATTAAACCAAGCTATTGACGTATTAACTAATTTTGTCTCAGATGATAAAAATCTGCAACAAATTCAACAAGCCGCAATCTTAATTGCCGATTCGTTTAAACAAGGCGGCAAAGTGTTATCGTGTGGTAATGGTGGTTCTCATTGCGATGCTATGCATTTTGCTGAGGAGCTAACCGGCCGCTTTCGTGATAATCGCCCTGCTTACCCAGCCATTGCCATATCAGATGTAAGTCACATTTCATGTGTCGGTAATGATTTTGGATTCGACTCCATTTTTTCACGATATGTTGAAGGTGTTGGTCAAAAAGGTGATGTGCTTTTAGGTATTTCAACCTCAGGGAATTCAGCTAACGTACTTAAAGCAATTGAAGCAGCAAGACAAAAGAACATGAAAATCATTACGTTAACCGGTAAAGATGGCGGTAAGATGAATGGACTTGCCGATGTTGATATTCGTGTTCCGCACTTTGGTTATGCCGATCGAGTGCAAGAAATCCATATCAAAGTGATTCATATTCTTATTTTGCTGATCGAAAAAGAAATGGTTAAATAATATGTGTGAATTATTAGGTATGAGCGCTAATGTGCCAACTGATATTTGCTTTAGTTTTACTAGCCTAATTAAACGAGGTGGGGACAAAGGTCCCCATAAAGATGGCTGGGGAATTACTTTTTATGAAGGAAAAGGCTGCCGGACATTTAAAGATCCCGAGCCTTGCAGCTATTCACCTATTGCTAAAATGGTGAAAGAATACCCCATCAAATCTAAAGCCGTGATAGCCCATATTCGCCAGGCTAATCGAGGCGGTGTTACCCTAGAAAATACCCACCCATTCACCCGCGAACTATGGGGAAAGAACTGGACTTTTGCGCACAATGGGCAATTAACCGATTACCAACATTTAGATACAGGGCTATTTCAACCCATTGGTGAAACTGATAGCGAATATGCTTTCTGTTACTTAATAAATCAACTACATCAAAAGTATTCGCAAAAACCGACCAATGATCTTGAGCTGTTTAATTTTATTCAACAATGTGCCAATCAGTTAAGCCAACTTGGTATATTCAATATGCTACTGTCTGATGGGCAATATGTGTTTGCCTACTGCTCAACCAATTTACATTGGATAACCCGTAAAGCGCCTTTTGGCAAAGCAAAATTGCTGGACGAAGATGTCGAAATTGACTTTCAACAACATACAACACCGAATGATGTCGTTACCATTATTTCTACACTACCATTAACTTCGAATGAAACATGGCATAAGCTCAATACTAACGAGGCTATTTTATTTAAAGATGGTGAAATTAGCCAATCTTCCTCATTTTAACGTGTGGCATTGGTGGCTCATTTTTAAATTGATATTGTAGATAACTTAAAGTTAATAGCCCAATGGTAGTGAGCACTATCCATGGAAGATGTGGAAATCCCATTTGCTTAGCAATATCATATAACCAACCCGCACCGGTATAACCTAGAACCCCACCTAGAGCAAGCCCTAAACGACTAAATCCCATATAACTACCTTTTGCCTTAGGATTACTTAGTATTGTTGATAAAGTTTCACGGGCAGGTTCTGCAATAATTGCTCCTAAATAAAATAACGCAATCAGTGATAATAGCACTGTTAATTGTGATGTAAAACCTATGATAATAAAAGCAAATGACATTAAAAATAGACCAAATTTAAGACGCTGATCTAATCTGAAATATTTTTCACTCCAACGAGCAAGTGGATAAAGCAGTGCAAGCGAAATACCAGCTTGAATAGCATACATCCATTTTACATAACTAGGGCTACCTGATACGCTTGTGATTGTTAAAGGTAACATCAACATAATTTGCACCCATAATACATAATAACCGGTTAACGTAAGTACATAGCGAGTAAATTTTTTGTCTTTTACAACCATTTTCATGCCATTAATAATAGGAGCTTTGCCAATAGCAATGTGATAAGCTGGCAGGAAGAAAATATTAAAAATCCCACATAAGAAAAAAATAAAAGCACCACTCCAACACACTAACTGGAAGTCATAATCAATTAAAATACCGCCAATAAGAGCGCCAATCACAGCTCCAGCATTATCTTGTATCATTAACAGCGATATGAACTTACCGCGCTCATGTGGACGGGTAAATTTAATGGTTAATCCCATTCGCGGAGGATCAAACAATAATCCCCCTAACGCTGAAAATAAACAAGAAAGTAATAATAACCAGGGCTCGCTAGCAATCGCCATAGAGATAAAACCAACGCAACGTAAATACATACCCGCCACAATCATAGGCTTTGCACCAAAGCGATCGGCAATAGCACCACCAATAATCCCAAAGCCTTGTTGAACAAATTGCCGAAATCCTAACGCAAAACCAACAAATAGAGCGCTCCAACCGACTTGGTTAACAAAGTGGGTTGAAACCAGCGGAAACACCACATAAAACCCTAATACAATAAACAAATTATCAAGCAGAAGTATTTGCCGGCCTGTTTTACGAATTTGGGATGGTATTGGCATTTACTTCACTCTTTGCGCTAAATAGCTTTGATAATCAGGAATTTCAATGTCAACTTCTTGCGTAAAAATAGAAGATTGGATCAATGCATTGGCTGTAGCTTGATTAGTAGCAACGGGAATGTTCCAAACCGTAGATAACCGTAACAACGCTTTGACATCGGGATCATGAGGTACGGCATTAAGTGGATCCCAAAAAAAGATTAAGATATCAATTTTACCTTCTGCAATTAATGCACCAATTTGCTGATCGCCCCCCATAGGGCCACTTAGCATTGGTGTGATATTTAGTCCTATTTCTTGTTTTATTAATGTGCCTGTCGTCCCTGTACCACATAAATTATGTCGAGAAAGTTCTTCACGATTTTTTTTACACCAATTTAATAAAGAATCCTTTAAATGATCGTGAGCAACTAAAGCAATATTTTTTTGAGCCGATAATTTACGTGTGATATAAAGCATCATTGTTATCCTAATTTATTATTATCTTTCTAGATTTTTTAACAGACTATTAATTAAAGTGCAAGGGATATTTAATCGATAGCAAATAATAAAAAAGGCACCGAGGTGCCTTTTTATACAATATCAAAAGAGATTAGAATTGGTAGATTAAACCAAGTGCCACTGTGTCTTTTGTTGTGCCATTGATTTGTGATTTAGTAAATGAGCCATCTTCATATAAAGCATGACGTGCACCGATGTCATCTTTATCTAACAAGTTGATTTTATAATCGATAATAGCTTGTAAGTTTTTGTTAAAGTCATAAGTTAAACCAACATCAACATATTTAGCTACATCATTACCTTTAAGCCCTGCATCATTTGAATAATGAGATGCATCTTTAACTTTATGTTGGATATAAGCAACAGATGGGGTTAAACGACCCACTTCAAAGTCAATACCATATTGCGCAACAAATTCATAACCTTTGGTTTTTAAATCATCAGCGCGGTGATTCGTCGATGCATTATCCCAACCATATTTTTGTTTACCTTGAATATATAACGCAGCTAAATAAAGGTTGTCGTTATCATATTTGATACCAGCTGACCATGTTTTAGCATCCTTATGACCACCCGTTTGTGCATAACCAGCACCAACCGATAAACCTGTATCAAGTACATCCCAATCAACAACAGAACCCCATGCTTCAGCACTATCATGTTTTGCATTACTATTCTGTTTGTTGAAATGATTTGTTGAGCTGTTATCGCCATTATCCGCGTATTGAACAGCAAAACGCAAACCATTTACTAAACCAAAGAAATCTGAATTACGGTAAGTCGCAACGGCCTTTGTACGAGCTGTTAATGCATAAAGATTATTATCTGAAGCATCACCACCAAATTCTGGTAAAACATCAGTATAAGACGTTAATGTTTTTAACACACCATCATTGCGACCATAATCGAATGAACCAAAATCACCAAAGTTTAAACCAGCAAATGCATAACGCGTTTCGTTATCTGCATTTTTACCAGTATTGGCTTCGTACTCCCAACGACCATAGCCAGTTACGCTGTCTGTCACTTGTGTTTGACCTGACATACCTAAACGCGCAGTGGTTTTGTCACCTTCACCAGTTTGGTTATTACGATCGGTAATATAATTTAAAGCATAAACTCGACCATAAAAGTCCACTTTATTACCGTCTTTATTCCACACTTCGATAGAAGCGTTTACCGTACCTGCAATTAAAAGCGCAGGAATAGCGATTGCTAATAGATTACGTTTCATTTTGTTACCCTCGTAGGTATTTTATATTATTAAAGACGCAAATTATTTTGCTCTTGTTTTAATAAATAATTGTCAATAAATAACAATCATATTATTACTGTGATATCTATTTTTATTAGATAACAAATAGATTTTATTGCACTCATTGCCTATTTAACAATGTTAACTAGATTATTTCTGCGAATTTACAAATATTTTAATATTTGATGTAGATTTTTTTAGACATAAAATGTGTTTTTAACAAGAAAAGCATTTAGCAGGCGAAAAAAAAGGCACCTAAGTGCCTTTTTATAAGATATCAAGAGATTAGAATTGGTAAATTAAACCAACACCTAACACGTCCTTAGTACCTGGTTTGTATAGATGACGACCATTGCTCTCACGAACAGTATTTTTTTCTGCACCAATGTCGTATTTCTTAAGTAGATTGAATTTATATTCTACGATAGCGCTAAAGTTTTTGTTTAGATCATATGTTGCACCAAGTGAAACATATTTAACGAAATTACGACCTTCTTTATGATCATCATCATAAAAATCATCTTCAACATTGCTCACCTTATGTTGCACATAAGCTAAAGAAGGCGTTAAACGACCTACTTCTAAATCAATACCATATTGAGCAACTAATTCAATACCTTTGATTTTTGGATCTTTATATTTTTCACCATCAGTGCGATCATTCCAAGTATTGAATTTAGATTGGAAGTAGTTAGCAGCTAGATACAAGTTGTAATTATCATATTTGATACCAGTAGTCCATGTTTTGACTCTTTTAAATTCACCTGGTTCGTACGCAGATTTACCAGCTGTTTGAGCATAACCTGCCCCCAGAGTTAAACCTGTATCAAAAATATGCCATTGGACATTTGCACCATAGGCTTCACGGCTTTCACCACTAAATCCATCGAAATCACCGTCTGCATCCTCTTTTATGCTAGCAAGTTTACTATCATAAGTTGCAGCGTTATCACCATTATCAGCATACTGTAATGCAAAGCTTAAATCATCACTTAAACCGAAGAAGTTGTTGTTACGGTAAGTTGCAACAGCTTTAGTACGTGCAGATAACACGTTCCAATCGTTGTTTGCTGCATCACCACCAAATTGTGGTAATACGTCAGTATAAGCTGTGATTGCTTTTAACACACCATCGTTACGACCATAGTCGAATGAACCAGCATCACCAAAATTTAAACCAGCAAATGCATAACGTACTTCGTTGCTAGAATTTTTACCAGCTTTCGCTTCGTATTCCCAACGGCCATAGCCAGTTAGGCTATCAGTAATCTGAGTTTGACCAGACATACCTAAACGAGCAGAAGTATCATCACCTTCACCTGCTTGTCCACGGTCAGTAATGTTGTTAGCTGCTTTTACTCGACCATAAAAGTCAACTTTATTACCATCTTTGTTCCAAACTTCAATAGATGCATTTGCGCTAGCTGCAGCTAAAAGCGCAGGGATAGCGATTGCTAATAGATTACGTTTCATTTTTTACCCTCATGGTTATTTTCTAAAAAGACACTTTCCATTAGTTTAGTGTCAATTTTCATACAATAATTATTCATCCAAAAAATAATATTTTTATCTATTATTTTTATCTACTTTTTACAGTATCGTAAATTATGTATAAATTTTTTATAAAATCAAGCGAACTTTTCATTAAATGTGATGTCTAAGGCTAAAAATGAGCCTGTTTGATTGTTTTTTGCACATAAAACTAGTTTTTTAATTTTTATCCCCCAACCAAATTTTGGTTGGGAATTTAATCAACTTAAAAATTCGCATTACGTGGCGTTCTTGGGAATGGGATCACATCGCGTACATTTTGAACACCTGTTACATACACAATTAAGCGTTCAAAACCAAGTCCAAACCCCGAGTGCGGCACTGTGCCGTAACGGCGTAAGTCACGATACCACCAATAATCTTCTTTCTTCAGCCCCATTTCTTCCATTCGTTTATCCAACATATCTAAACGCTCTTCACGCTGAGAACCACCAATAATTTCACCAATCCCCGGTGCTAAAACGTCCATTGCTGCAACGGTTTTACCATCATCATTCATACGCATATAAAACGCCTTAATGTCTTTAGGGTAGTTTTTGACAACCACTGGTGCTTTAAAATGTTGTTCCGCTAAGTAACGTTCATGCTCTGAGGCTAAATCAATTCCCCAACTGACAGGGTTTTCAAACTGAGCATCACAGTTTTGCAAAATGGTAATAGCATCGGTGTAATCCACTTGCGCAAAATCAGCATTAATAAAGTTCTCAAGGCGATTGATTGCTTCTTTATCAACATGCTGGGCAAAAAATTGCATATCATCAGCCCGTTTTTCTAACACAGCTTTAAACACATATTTCAGCATATCTTCGGCAAGTTTAGCATTGTCATTGAGATCAGCAAATGCCACTTCAGGCTCCATCATCCAAAATTCAGCTAAATGGCGAGTGGTATTTGAGTTTTCAGCTCTAAATGTTGGACCAAAAGTATAAACTTTAGAAAGCGCACAAGCATAAGTTTCGGCATTTAGTTGCCCAGAAACAGTTAAAAAAGCTTCTTTACCGAAAAAGTCTTTATCAAAATCAACCTTACCATTGTCCGATTTAGGCAGATTTAACATATCCAGTGTTGAAACACGGAACATTTCGCCCGCCCCTTCGGTATCTGATGCAGTAATAATTGGTGTTGATAACCAATAAAAACCACGTTCATCAAAAAACTGGTGAATTGCTTGTGCAAGCGTATGGCGTACACGCGTTATCGCACCAACAATATTAGTTCTTGCTCGTAAATGAGCCACTTCTCGCAAATATTCAATAGAGTGACGTTTAGCTGCCATTGGGTAAGTTTCAGGATCGTCAACAAAGCCATATACTGTAACTTGCGCTGCTTGTAATTCATATTTCTGACCTTGACCTGGTGATTCCACCACTTTACCCGTGACTTTAACCGAACACCCAGCCGTTAAACGTAAGATCTCTTGTTCATAATTAGGTAAATTATTTTCAATAACCGCTTGAATAGGATCAAAGCAAGAACCATCATAAACGGCTAAAAATGATATGCCTGCTTTAGAATCACGCCGAGTTCTTACCCAACCCTGAACAGAAATTGTGCTACCAACAGCAATTTTGCCTTGTAACACATCAACAATAGGTGCAACTGAAGTCATTTTAATTATCCATCTCTACATTAATTGTTTAAGTAATCTTTAAAGTAATACAGATCTATTCTAACGGTTATTCCATAGCAAAATGGAATTTTTGAATAATAAAATCTTGATTACTGATTTCTATTTTCTAATATGAACATAGGTTAAATATGAATTATTATCAAATTTTAACGCTAAAAGTTCGTTTTAATTCATCAATAAAATCTAAATCCTGAGATATCGTTTTCCCAGGGCTATCTGATAGCTTCGCAACGGATTGATTATTACATTCCGTTAATTTAAGCACAATATTCAATGCTTTAGTATTGGCATTTTTAGAGGGAATATCACAAGCTAAAAAACCACCCACGCCAAAAGATAATTTTACGCGGTGGTTAAAATGCTGATAGATGTTAATCGCTTTATCAAAATTTAAGCTGTCTGAAAATACCAATAACTTTGTTTTAGGATCAATGCCTAACTGCTGGTAATGCGCAATCGCTTTTTCGCCCCATTCAATTGAATCGCCCGAATCATGACGAAGCCCTTGGTAGTGAGATGCAAAGTATAAATCAAAATCACGTAAAAATGCATCCATTGTAATACAATCGGTCAATGCCACCCCCAAGTCATGAGGATATTCATCTAACCAAACCTGAAGTGCATTTATTTGGCAATCCTGAAGATTATGGGCTAAACGCTGATGAGCTTGAAACCACTCATGTGCTTGAGTTCCAACAGGCGTAAGCCCTAAACGATAGGCGAGTAAATAATTGCTAGTGCTATGAAAGTTATTAAAATGCGATTTCAAATAACTAACAATAGCTTCTTGCACCGCAAACGAATAACGCCTACGAGTACCAAAATCCATTAAATTAAAACCCGACATATCCATATTAGCTGTTTTTTCATTAAACAAGGCTAATTTATCTTTTAACCTTGCTAATGCTTCAGGAACGCCAATATTTGGCGAACGATCTTTATGGACAACCTCACTAATAACAGCAAGTAATGGCACTTCCCATAAAATGACATCTAACCATTTTCCTTTAATTGTAATGGAAAGCTTCCCATCTTCATTTTTTATAGTAAGCAAATTACTATTGAAACGCCATTTTTTAAGCCAATTTAAATAGTCAGATTTAAAAAAGGAGATATTTGATAAATAGCTAAATTCATCATCAGACAGCGCTAATGATTCCATTAATTTCACTTGATGTATTATTTGATCTGCATATTGCCCAAGTAGATCATCACTACGACAACGAAACTGTGCAACCACGGTTGCTTCAGGATAGTGATGAAATACGGCCTGTTGCATATGCAACTTATAAGCATCAGTATCTAATATTGATGTAATTATCGCTGGTAACATGTAAATTTAATGCTATTACTTTAAAGAAAATTCTAGAGATTATAGCAGAATAATAATGAAGATATAGATTAATTATGTAATAAGATTGTTTTTAATCGGCTATAATATTCACTAGCACAACGTATAAATTGAGTCCAAACCAAAAGGTCATAACAACATGAATACAAAAACACCTGAATCGCAACCTATTGCAAAAAACCGTCTTGATTATAAAGCGCCTAATTTTACTATTACCGACATTGATCTTGATTTTGATTTAGCGCCCGAAATAACAACAGTAACAGCTCGTAGCCACGTCGTTCAAAAAAACCAGCAAGCGAGCGATTTAATTTTAGATGGCGAAGACCTTAAATTGATTTCCATTAATATCGACGAGCAACCATGGCATGATTACCAAATCACGAAAACAGGATTAATCATTCAAAACGTGCCCGCTGAGTTTACTTTAACGATTGTTAACGAAATCAAACCAATTGATAATACCGCACTTGAAGGATTATATGTATCAGGCGAAGCACTTTGTACTCAATGTGAAGCGGAAGGATTTCGTCATATCACCTATTATCTTGACAGACCCGATGTACTTGCACGCTTTTCAACACGCATCACTGCCAATAAACAACGCTATCCTTACCTACTTTCAAATGGTAATCGCATCGCACAAGGTGAACTTGCTGATGGACGTCATTGGGTACAATGGCAAGATCCCTTTCCTAAACCAGCCTACTTATTTGCTTTAGTTGCTGGTGATTTTGATATTTTAAAAGATCAGTTTATCACGCAATCCAAACGCACAGTTGATTTAGAAATTTATGTTGATAAAGGTAATTTAGATCGTTCGCACTGGGCAATGACAAGCTTAAAAAATGCCATGCGTTGGGACGAAACACGTTTTGGACTTGAATATGATTTAGATATTTTTATGATCGTTGCAGTCGATTTTTTCAATATGGGAGCAATGGAAAACAAAGGATTAAATATCTTTAATTCAAAATATGTGCTTGCCAAACCACAAACAGCAACAGATGATGACTATCTAGGTATTGAAGGGGTAATTGGTCATGAATATTTTCACAACTGGACAGGTAATAGAGTCACCTGTCGTGACTGGTTCCAACTCAGTTTAAAAGAAGGATTAACGGTATTTCGTGATCAGGAATTTAGCGCCGATATGGGATCTCGTGCAGTCAAACGGATTGAAGATGTAAAACTTTTACGTACCGTTCAATTTGCCGAAGATGCCAGCCCTATGTCTCACCCTATTCGCCCTGAACAAGTCATTGAAATGAATAACTTTTATACAGTCACCGTATACGAAAAAGGAGCTGAAGTTATTCGTATGATGCATACCTTGTTAGGTGAAGATAAATTTCAAGCAGGCATGAAACTCTACTTCAAACGCCATGATGGCAGTGCCGCAACGTGTGATGATTTTGTTGCAGCCATGCAAGATGCCTCAGGTATCGATTTAACTCAGTTTAAATTATGGTATAGTCAATCAGGTACACCTGAACTAACCGTTACCGATAATTACGACGAAAAAAACCAACAATATACTTTAACGGTAGAGCAATATACGCCAGCAACACAAGATCAAAATCAAAAACAAGCATTACATATCCCGCTTGATATTGAATTATATCAACATGATGGCAAAGTTATTACATTGCAATACCAAGGCCAACCTATTCACCATGTTTTAAATTTAACACAGAGCACACAACAATTTATTTTTGATAACGTGACTGAAAAGCCGATCATTTCATTATTACGTAATTTTTCAGCACCCGTTAAGTTGACTTATGATTATCAAGATAATGATCTCATTTTCCTAATGCAGCACGCGACTAACGCATTTAGCCGCTATGATGCAGCGCAAATGCTATTGGCAAAATATGTTCGTTTAAATGTAAAAAATTATCAAGAAAATCAAAAAATAATGCTACCTGATTCAGTATTAGATGCATTTCGGGCGGTACTGTTATCAGAAAATACTGATCCTTTCCTTATTGCGCAGATCTTGACCTTGCCATCTGAAAACGAATTAGCTAATTTATTTACTGTGGTTGATCCAATCGCTATTCATGAAGTCCGTCTGTTTTTACTAACTCAGTTTGCAAACGAACTTTATGATGAATTATTAGCCGTTTATCACCACAATAACACTTTACAATATCAAATTAAACATAATGATATTGCTAAGCGCTCACTTAAAAACTGTTGTTTAACTTTATTAGCCTATGCTGATGACAATTCGCACGCTAATACATTAGTTAGCCAACAATATTATCAAGCAAATAATATGACTGATTGTTTAGCTGCCTTGAATGTAGCGGTAAAAGCTAAACTTGATTGTCGAACTGAGCTATTAGTAGACTTTGATGATAAATGGCATCAAGATGGGCTTGTTATGGACAAATGGTTAGCATTGAACGCAACAAGCCCAGATAAAAATGTCCTTGCTACAGTGAAAAAATTATTAACTCACCGCTCATTTACGCTCAGTAATCCAAATCGCATCCGCGCATTAATTGGTGCCTTTGTAAATAATAACCCTGTGGCATTTCATGCTAAAGATGGTAGTGGTTATCAATTCTTAGTTGAAATCCTCACAGAGTTAAACCAAAAAAATCCGCAAGTTGCAGCAAGACTCATCGATCCGCTGATTCGATTAAAACGTTATGACGAAAAACGTCAACAACAGATGCGAAAAGCACTTGAAGCCTTGCTAAAAATTGAAAATTTATCTAAAGATTTATTTGAAAAAATTAGCAAAGCATTAGCTGTATAGGTGGTAAAAATATCATCTGGCAATATCATTGCCAGATGATATTAATTAAATTAAAATTTAAGTTTTATACTGAAACACATACCTACCTGAAACTTTTTGACAATTATTCTAATGAGCTTTACATAATGACAATAAAAGAAATCACCCCGGCCGAACTTGTACAAAAATTAAAGCAACAAGATAATCTATTTTTACTTGATGTACGCGAACCCAATGAAGTAGCCATCTGCAGTATCAATCACGCAACGCATATTCCAATGAATATGATCCCGCTATATTTAGATAAAATCCCAGACGAAATAGATATAGTTATTTATTGTCATCATGGCAGGCGAAGCCTAAATGTTGCTTATTATTTAGCAGAAAATGGCTTTGATCCCAACTTCCTATATAACCTTACGGGCGGGATTGATGCTTGGGCATGCATAATTGATCAACAAATGCCAAGATATTAAAATGCCCGTTATCAAACGGGCTTTATTTTTTCTCGTTTATTCTTTAGGCATTACCCAATAACCATTTTGATTATATGTTTTCATATAATATTTAAAGTATAAAAATTATTTATTTACAAACTATTCACAAATTGGCGATGCGTTTAATTGATTTCTTTATTTACAAATATCAAGTAAAATAGGCACAATTATAATTTTAGTAGTATAGGAAATAATGGTGGGCAAGGCATTACAGCAGAATTTGGTTGAAATCCATGATATGTCTTTTTATCGTGGAACAAGACCTATTTATAAAAATATGAATCTGAATGTCCCAAAAGGAAAAGTCACGGCAATTATGGGACCATCTGGCATTGGTAAAACCACCTTATTACGCCTAATTGGTGGACAATTAAAACCGCAATCAGGAAAAATTTTATTTGATGGTGAAGATGTGCCCAGCATGTCACGTTCAAGATTATATGAAGTACGTAAACGCATGAGCATGTTATTTCAATCTGGTGCATTATTTAGTGATCTAACGGTATTTGACAATGTAGCCTATCCATTACGTGAACACCTTAACCTACCTGAACCTGTATTGCACAATTTAGTGTTAATGAAATTACAAGCGGTTGGCTTACGGGGCGCAGCTCAAATGATGCCAGCCGAACTATCTGGTGGTATGGCAAGGCGAGCCGCTTTAGCTAGAGCTATTGCGCTTGATCCCGATCTAATTATGTTTGACGAACCCTTTGCAGGACAAGATCCTATCTCAATGGGCGTAATTGTTAAGCTGATATCTGAAATTAACCAATCATTAGGATTAACCTGCATTGTTGTGAGCCATGATGTGAGCGAAGTACTCAGTATTGCAGATCATGCTTATATTGTAGCTGAACAGCATATTATTGCAGGCGGTACACCACAGCAACTGCGTGATAATAACGATTTACGCGTTAAACAGTTCCTTGACGGTTTGGCTGATGGACCAGTTCCTTTTCATTATCCTGCTGATGATTACCGATTAGACCTAAGCAGAGGTATAAAATAATGTTGAATTTACTGGCAAAATTAGGGCAATGGTTTATCAATATCATTGCGATGATTGGTCGTTCAGGTGTTATGCTGTTTGGGGCATTGATTGGTAAGCCACAATTTAATAAACAATTTCCATTACTCATTAAGCAATTTTATTTTGTTGGAGTACAATCTCTCACTATTATTATTGTTTCTGGTCTTTTTATAGGCATGGTTTTGGCTCTGCAAGGTTATTTTATTCTGACTACCTTTGGAGCCGAAGCAAGCCTTGGGATGATGGTTGCGCTAGCCCTACTTCGCGAATTAGGGCCTGTTGTCGCAGGTTTACTGTTTGCTGGGCGTGCAGGCTCTGCTTTAACAGCCGAAATCGGCTTAATGAAAGCAACTGAACAGTTATCAAGTATGGAAATGATGGCAATTGATCCATTACGGCGTATTATCGCTCCGCGTTTTTGGGCTGGATTTTTTAGTATGCCGTTTTTAACTGCAATTTTTGTCACAGTTGGCATTTTAGGTGGTGCGCTTGTTGGCGTTGATTGGAAAGGTATTGATGCGGGCTTTTTTTGGTCATCTATTCAAAGCAATGTTGATTGGTGGCATGATTTAGGAAACTGTTTTGTCAAAAGCTTTGCATTTGCCATCGCTAGCACTTGGATTGCACTTTTTAATGGGTATGATTGTGTGCCAACATCAGAAGGAATTAGTCGAGCAACAACAAGCACTGTTGTTTATTCATCATTAGTTATTTTGGGGTTAGATTTTATTTTAACCGCATTAATGTTTAGTCATTGAGGTCATTAAACATGAGTCGTAAAATCGAAATTACAGTAGGATTATTTATGGTGCTGGTCATTTGTTCAGTGCTATTTTTATGTTTTAAAGTAACCGATCCAACATCATTTGCTAGCCATAATTCCTATCGAGTTTATGCTGTATTTGATAATATTGGGGGATTAAAAGCACGTTCTCCTATCAAAATTGGTGGCGTTGTGATTGGTCGAGTAAGCAATATAACGCTAAAATCATCAGATCTTGATGTGTATAAACCCTATGTGACAATGGATATTGATGCGCAATACAATCAAATTCCAAGCTCAAGTTCTCTCTCAATTAAAACATCGGGTTTATTAGGCGAACAATTTATTGATATCAACTTTGGACTTGACAAAAATACTGAAATGGAGCTTGATTCATTAGATAGCGAAGGTATAAACAATAGTTTGCCAATAGATCAGCATGAACCAGCCTATTTTCACGACGGTTTTGTAATATACAACACTAAACCCGCTATGGTTATTGAAGACTTAATTGGTCAGTTCCTTTATAGTGCTGGGGGTTCGACTGATAAAGATAAAAAACAAGATACGCAAGATACAAACGAAAAGTAAGGAGTGACTATGTTAACCAAATTCAAACAAGCCGTTTTTTTAGTATTAGTTTTAATGTTTAGTGCTACAGCCTTTGCTGAAAACGATCCCTATAAAGAGATGCAAGTTGCTGCTGATAAGATTTTTAGCACCATGAATGCACAATCCGCAGCATTAAAATCAAATCCTAACAAACTCAAAGAGATTGTAAAATCGGATCTATTACCTTATGTACAAGTCAAATATGCTGGCGCATTGATTTTAGGTAATTATTATAAAAGTGCAACAGAAGCACAACGTACAGCTTATTTTACGGCTTTTGAAAACTATCTGGTACAAGCTTTCGCTCAAGCATTATCTATGTATAATGGTCAAACCTATCAAGTTGAATCGCCAAAAGATTTAACTGGCAAAACACTTATTTCTATTCGTGTTTTATTAAATCAACCGGATAAAAATCAACAACCATTGCGTATTGATTTTCAATGGCGTAAAAACTCTGTCACTGGCGAATGGAAAGCTTATGATTTAGTTGCTGAAGGTGTAAGCATGATCACCACTAAACAAAATGAATGGTCAACTATTTTACGTCAAAACGGTATTGATGCATTAACTAAGCAATTAACTGATCTTTCAAATCGCAATATTGATCCAAATGCTAAACAAAAAGGTTAGTCGATAATGTCGCGAATCAAAACAGAACAACTACAAGATATATTATGTTTACAGGGTGAACTTGATGTTCACTCTTTAAACGATTTATGGTCAACACAAAACACCATTTTAAACAGTGTCAAATACATTGATGTAGGGCAACTTACTCGAGTTGATTCTTCAGGGCTCGCGACGTTGATTTATTTTTGCAATAAATATGATGTAAAGCTCAAAAGTATTAATCCTCAGCTACAAACATTAATTACCTTGTATGATCTACAACCTGTGATCAATGTTTAAAAAGTTAGGTTTTATACTAAAACGCATAGTTACCTGAAACTTTTTAACAAAAATAACTTCCATAATTTACATTAATAATGAGTATGAGTAATGAATAAAGAAGAAATAATCAATAAATTAAAAAATTCACTTGAGCTTGATGATGTACATGTTTTGACCGACGATGGTAGCCATTTTCAAGTTATTGCTGTCGGTGAATTATTTGCCGATTTAAGTCGCGTAAAAAAACAACAAGCAATTTATGCCCCTTTGGCAGAATTCATCCATGACAACCGTATCCATGCTCTTTCTATAAAAACTTATACCCCTACTGAATGGCAGCGCGAACGCAAATTGATGGGATTATAATGCTTCCCAAGCATGACATTCTCTTGAATTAACTGAATTTGCCACCATATTATGTTCTATCAATAGACAACCCATGTGTATAAAGGTATCGCTACATGACTAATCCATTATTAACAGATGCACCATTACCACTCTTTTCACAAATTAAGCCCGAGCATGTTTTGCCTGCTATACAAGAAACTTTAAAAAACTGCAGAAATACAATTGAAACAGCACTAAAACAAAATAGCCAATACACTTGGGATAACTTAATCCAACCAATTGATGAAATGGACGAAAAATTTGGTCGAGCTTGGTCGCCAGTTAGCCATCTTAATTCAGTTAAAAATAGCCCTGAATTACGTGAAGCTTATGAAGCTTGTCTGCCATTATTATCTGAATACAGCACATGGGTTGGACAACATAAACCTTTATATCAAGCCTATAAACAACTCAAAGAAAGCGAACAATATGCGACGTTAAGCAAAGCACAGAAAAAAGTTATTGATAATGCATTACGTGATTTTGAATTATCTGGAATTGGTTTACCTGATGATAAACAAAAACGCTACGGTGAAATTGTCGCAAAATTATCAGAATTATCCTCAAAATATAGCAATAATGTGCTTGATGCGACCATGGGTTGGTCAAAACTAATTACTGATATAAAAGAACTCTCTGGCATGCCTGAAAGTGCGCTTGCTGCTGCTCAAGAACAAGCCAAAATAAAAGGCGAAGAAGGTTGGTTACTGACTTTAGATATGCCAAGTTACCTTCCTGTTATGACTTATTGTGATAACCGTGATCTACGATTTGAACTTTATCAAGCCTATACTACTCGTGCATCAGATCAAGGCCCCCATGCTGGTAAGTGGGATAATACAGAGATCATCAAACAAATCTTAACACTACGTAATGAGCTTGCACAATTACTAGGCTTCAATACCTATGCAGATAAATCACTTGCAACAAAAATGGCTGAATCCACCTCGCAAGTCATCGAATTTTTAACCAATTTAGCAACTAAAGCTAAACCTCAAGGCGAAAAGGAGCTTGCTGAACTTAAACGTTATGCTTATGAGTTTTTTGGTGCTAGTGATATCAAGCCATGGGATGTGGCTTATTATAGTGAAAAACAAAAACAGTACTTGTACACCATTAACGATGAAGAGTTGCGACCTTATTTTCCACAGCAAAGAGTAATTAGTGGTTTATTTGAGGTAGTACACCGCATCTTTGGTATTACAGCCAAAGAACGACAAGGCGTTGAAGTTTGGGATCCTGAAGTAAAATTTTATGATCTGTTTGCCGCTAACGGTGAATTAAAAGGTAGCTTCTATCTTGATTTATATGCACGTGAGCACAAGCGTGGTGGCGCTTGGATGGATGATTGTATTGGTCGTATGCGTTTTGCTGACGGACATGTACAAAAACCGGTTGCCTATTTAACCTGTAACTTTAATCGCCCGGTTGGCGACAAACCAGCGCTATTTACGCACGATGAAGTCACAACCCTATTTCATGAATTTGGTCATGGTTTACACCACATGTTAACCGAAATTGATACTTCATCTGTCGCAGGTATTAATGGTGTACCTTGGGATGCGGTTGAATTACCTAGTCAATTCTTAGAAAACTGGTGTTGGCAACCCGAAGCGCTTGCATTTATATCAGGACATTATCAAACCGGCGAACCACTGCCAGCAGAAATGTTAGAAAAAATGCTAGATGCTAAAAACTACCAAGCCGCGCTATTTATTTTACGCCAATTGGAATTTGGTCTTTTTGACTTTAAATTACATACACAAAAAGATCCAGATATTTTAAACACATTAGCCGAAGTAAGAAAGCAAGTCGCTGTTGTGCCTACTGTTGAATGGGGTCGATTCCCGCATGCATTTAGTCATATATTTGCTGGTGGTTATGCTGCAGGTTATTACAGCTATTTATGGGCAGAAGTATTATCTGCTGATGCATTTTCACGTTTTGAAGAAGAAGGCATCTTCAACGCTAAAACCGGTAATGCCTTTCTTGATAACATTTTATCGCAAGGCGGTAGCGATGAACCAATGACACTATTTAAAAATTTCCGAGGCCGCGAACCTCAACTTGAAGCATTACTTCGTCATTATGGTATCCACTAGTCCTAACTTAGCTCAGCTAAAATTATTAGCTGAGCAGTGGTTATCGGCACATGCCGATTTACCGTTCACTCTGATTACCCAAAACAATCAACTTGAGTTACAAAAAACTGACGAAGCAAAATTAGGTTCGATATGTGTTAATTTCGTTTCAGGGGCAATGGCTCATCGTCGTCAATTTGGTGGTGGTCGTGGTGAAGCAATTGCTAAAGCAGTCGGGGTAAAAGGTGAGTATTTACCAACAGTTGTTGATACCACAGCTGGGCTTGGTCGAGATTCCTTTGTTTTAGCATCTATCGGTTGTCATGTCACTATGTTTGAGCGGCACCCTGTCGTTGCTGCATTATTAGAAGATGGTTTACAGCGTGCCTATCAAGATCCCCACATTGGTAGTTGGCTTGAGCAGCATTTACGTTTAATTTATCATTCAAGCATTGAGGGATTAAGTACTTACCCAGAAAAACCCGATGTGATTTATCTCGATCCCATGTTTCCACATCGTCAAAAAAGTGCACTTGTCAAAAAAGAGATGCGCATTTTTCAACAACTGGTTGGTAGTGATAATGATGCAGATAGCTTATTAGAGCCAGCAAGAAAATTAGCCCAAAAACGGGTTGTGGTCAAAAGACCCGATTATGCACCGTTTTTAGCTAATCAAAAACCAACGGCTGAAATAAAAACTAAAAATCACCGTTTTGATATATATACACCTTTAAAGTAATACAGGAACATGTTTTAAATTATGCGATTAGATAAATTTCTTGCTCATCACTTAGGCGCCAGTCGTACAATTGTCACCAAAGAACTCAAAGCGAAAAAAGTAACTGTTGATGGTGAGATTATAAAATCAGGCGCTTATCAATTATCGCCAAAACAGATTGTTCATTATGATGGTTATCAAATCGAACAAGTTACCAGCCAACGCTATTTCATGCTCAATAAGCCTCAAGGTTATGTTTGTTCAACCGATGATCCCGACCATCCCACTATTCTTTATTTTATTGATGAGCCGATGCCTGAAAAATTGCATGCAGCTGGCAGGCTTGATCTTGATACGACTGGACTGGTATTGCTGACCGATGATGGTAAATGGTCACACCGAATTACCTCACCTAAACATCATTGTGAAAAAGTCTATGCCGTCACGGTTGAACAACCATTAGACATTGAACTGATTGATATATTTAACAATGGCATTCAATTAAAAAGTGAGAAATCACTCACTAAACCCGCTAAATTACATATTATCGATGATTTTCACGCTGAATTAACCATTAGTGAAGGGAGATATCATCAAGTTAAACGCATGTTTGCTGCAGTCAATAATCATGTTGTTGCGTTGCATCGCATACAGATAGGCAAAGTAATCCTAGATATACCCGAAGGGGAATATCGACCACTTACACAAGATGAAATTGACTCGTTTAATTGATAGGTATAATTTACTGAGATCTTAGCCACAACTTTCCATTTAGATAATTAAAGATTTTTTAAATAATTTTGTGTCATTTATGGTCACGCATTTTGTTATGCGTATTTTGAATACAATTTGAAGGAAGTACGACGTGCCACTCCAAAATACTTTAGTTAATCTTAAAATTTCTAAAAAAGCACTGATTTTTATTCTTGGATTACTCTCTATGCTAATGCCTTTATCCATAGATATGTATTTACCAAGTATGCCAACTATCGCTCGTGATTTTAATGTAGCTGATTCGGCTGTACAGTTAACCATTAGCTGCTATTTATTAGGATTTTCTGTTGGTCAACTTTTATTTGGACCGCTCACTGACAGTTATGGACGGCGTAACGTATTAATTTTTGGTCTAATTATTTTTATAGTTGCAGCGTTAAACTGTGGTATTGCGGCCAATATTAATCAATTAATCACTGCTCGATTTTTTCATGGCATTGCAGCGGCGGCAACAACAATCGTGATTAATGCGTTAATGAAAGATATTTATCGTGACCGTGATGAATTTTCTAAAATGATGTCATTTGTAATGCTGATATCCAATGTTGCACCGTTATTAGCACCAATTATTGGTGGTTTTATTTTATATTGGTTTAATTGGCAAGCCAATTTCTACACTATTAGCCTAATTGCTTTGACCTGTTTTGTTCTAGTCATTACATTGATTCCTGAAACACTAGCCAAAGCAAAACGAGATAAATTCAGTTTAATGCGTATATTAAGTAATTTCATTACACTATTTCGCCATAGACAAGTATTAACTTATATGATGATAGGTGCGTTTTCTGGTGCGGGATTGTTTTCATTTTTAAGTTTAGGGCCTTTTGTTTATATGAATCTGCATGGTGTTGCATCAATTAATTTTGGTTACTACTTTGCGTTCAATATCATAGTGATGGTTTTCATGAATACATTAAATAGTCGATTTGTTAAACATGTTGGCGCTATAAAAATGATGCGGCTCGGTCTTTTGCTCCAATTTATTATGGCAATAGGGCTGATGCTCGTCACAGTATTTAATTTGGGATTTGCCTATCTTGTTGCTTGTGTTGCTGGTTATATTGGTTGTATGTCAACCATTGGAGGCAATAGCATGGCCGTCGTTTTAGATTTTTACCCGCATATTGCTGGCACGGCGTCTTCTCTTGCGGGTACAATTCGATTCGCTGTCGCGGGTGCATTAGGAATATTATTATCAACATTGGTAGCAACGCATACCGCTACAACCATAACGATCGATAATACAACAGAGTGGTTAATGGTTGGCTCTATGGTGTTATGTAATTTTCTTTCTGTTAGCTTATTTTTGAGTGTCAAAAACAGCAAAAGGTGATCATTATGATTTATCAACTAGGCGATTTATATCCACAAATTCATCCAAATTGTTTTATTGCAAAATCTGCCGATATCATTGGTGATGTTGTATTACAAGAAGGCGTATCTATTTGGTTTAACGCTGTTTTACGGGGTGATATAGCCCCCATACGTATTGGCAAAAATAGTAACGTACAAGATAACACTACTATCCATATTGAAACTGATATTCCTTGCATTATCGGCGAAAATGTCACAATTGGACATAATGTAATCCTACATAGCTGCACAATTGCAGATAATGTATTAATTGGCATGGGTAGTACTATATTAAACAATGCCAAAATTGCAAAAAATTGTCTTGTTGGCGCCAACTCGCTAGTAACACACACTATACCTTATGAAGAAGGTTGTTTAATTATGGGATCGCCCGCTAAAATTATCCGTAAATTGACCGAGGCTGAAATTACTGCCAATATTACTAATGCGCAACGATATGTACAAAATGGTATCAGATTTAATTCAACCCTATTTCCCATAACAGAATAACCCAACAATAAATTGTGTTTTCGATGCTATTGCCTCTGTGAGCAGGCACAATTTATGATAAAATGCCAGCAATTTTATTAGCAATAGTTTTTAGGTACTTGTTTGAAAAAGCCCAAAATTACAAGAAAACAGATTATTAATCAATTTATTCTACTCATAATAATCGGTTTATCTGTTTGTTTATTTTTATCACAGTTCAGTTACGATCCGTCTGATCCTGGTTGGTCTCGTACGGCTTGGCACTCTCCGATTAGTAATTTTGGTGGTTATATTGGTGCATATGCCAGCGATATTCTTTTTCAATTTTTAGGTTTTATTGCTTATAGCTTACCTTTCATTGCTGTTTTTATCTGTTTACAATTAAGCGTTTATTTTTATAAACATGCGAATGATCCTATTAACTACTTTAGTCTTTCATTTCGGATTATTGGGATTTTAGCATTCATATTTAGTGCGACTGGATTTTTTGCTTTAAATATCCGCGATTCTGAACAGTTTGAAGCGGGGGGGTATCTTGGTGCGATAGTCATTGAAAGCCTTTTACCTATTATAAATAGTTTTGCTTTATCATTGATTCTTCTTGCAACTTGTTTAGCCTGTGTCACATTATTAACTGGATTATCATGGCTCAATATAATTGAAAAATTAGGTGCTTTTGTCATGATTTTACTGTTACCTATTAGGTGGTTAATGAAACCTCGCATCACAAATAAACTTGCACAACCTGATTCAAAGCAAGAAAAAACAATAGTACCGTCCAATGAGGATACAAAAGAGCCTCAATTTACCATACCTTTTGATACCAAAGATGATAATCCCCATATCGTTCAAACATCAACCACTATCCCAAGCAATGACGCATCACAAGAGCAGTCATCAAATACTACCGAATCGACTGACAATGAAGAAATTTCAATCAAAACTACCGCTGAATTAATCGGGTCATCGCGCGAAGACGTTCAATTACCATCGTCAACCATAACCTCGCAAACAATTGACAATCCGCCAAGAAATGAACTTAATCCAGACGAAATTTTATCTCGCCTTGAATCGATTATTCAAAACATAAATGCGGACAAAGCCACACCAGATCAAGAACAAGCATTGTCTTCATCAATGGAGCAAATAAAACAGGTAATACAAACGCAAAAATCAGCAGAAAAATTATCATTTGGAGAGCCAGATAAATACACTATTTCTGATGCGCCAAGTAAACCCTTGTTTACTTTGGTACATAACGAGCCTGAAATTAAATTTACTCATGAACAAACATCCTTGGAACCAACTATAGATGTTGCAAAAATTGAAATAATTGAATCTAAGCAGTCATTTATCCAAGAGCCTGAGATTATTACAGATACAGAAAACCTAGCTAACATTGCAAACATAGCTGATACAGAAACTGAAACCGAAGTAAAAGTAGCAGATGTAGAACAGCTAGAATATATTGATACCGAAGCGCTAAAAAAGGCCAATCCAATCATTGACGATATCTACCCAGAAGAAGATCGCGTTGAAGATATTCAAAATTATTCCAATGAAAGCGACGAAGAAAGCTTAATTCATCCATTATTACGACGTAATGATAAACCATTACCTAAACCAACTACACCTTTGCCGTCGCTAAACTTGCTAACCGCGCCACCGACAGCGCGAATCGAAATCGATCATGTCGCTTTAAATGCCATGTCTGAACTAATTGAAAAAAGTTTGTCGGATTACCGGGTTAAAGCTAAAGTGGTTGATTATTTGCCGGGGCCAGTGATTACTCGTTTTGAAATTGAACTGGCACCAGGTATTAAAGCCGCACGAATTTCAACGCTAGACCGTGATTTAGCGCGTTCACTATCCATGCCATCAGTACGTGTGGTCGAAGTCATTCCAGGTAAGCCTTATGTTGGCATTGAATTACCCAATAAAAATCGCCAAACGGTCTATTTTAGAGAAGTCTTAGATAGTCCACAGTTTAAAGAAGCGCAATCACCACTAACGATAGTATTAGGGAAAGATATCGCTGGACAATCGGTGGTTGCTGATTTGGCAAAGATGCCACATCTATTAGTTGCCGGTACGACAGGTTCAGGTAAATCTGTCGGCGTTAATGCAATGATTTTAAGTATTTTGTATAAATCACAGCCTGAAGATGTCAGATTTATTATGATTGACCCGAAAATGCTTGAGCTATCTATTTATGAAGGGATACCACACTTATTAACCCAAGTGGTAACCGATATGAAAGATGCTGCCAATGCGCTTAATTGGTGTGTTAACGAAATGGAACGACGCTATCGACTCATGTCGGCGTTAGGGGTTCGTAATATTGCCGGTTATAACGAAAAAATCAAACTGGCAGAACAAATGGGCAGGCCTATTCCCGATCCACTTTGGAAACCAACAGACAGCATGGATCTTAACATGCCGACACTAGAAAAATTACCGTACATTGTGGTTATGGTTGATGAGTTTGCTGACCTTATTATGGCCGTTGGTAAAAAAGTAGAAGAGTTAATTGCACGGCTTGCTCAAAAAGCACGGGCGGCTGGTATTCACTTGGTATTAGCGACACAGCGCCCATCGGTTGATGTTATTACCGGCTTAATCAAAGCGAATATTCCAACACGCATTGCCTTTACAGTATCAAGTAAAATTGACTCGCGTACCATTTTAGATCAAATGGGCGCTGAATCACTACTTGGTATGGGGGATATGCTTTATTTAGCCCCTAATAGTTCCATTCCAATTCGCGTTCACGGTGCCTTTGTCCGTGATGAAGAAGTGCACGCCGTTGTACAAGATTGGAAAGCACGTGGCACACCAAAATATATCGAAAATGTCACTGTAGCAACCGACGAAAGTGAAAACGGTAACGCAGATATGTTGAGTGAAGAGCTCGATCCATTATTTGATCAAGTTGTCGCTTTTGTTGTTGAAACACGAAGAGCGTCAATTTCTAGCGTACAACGCAAATTTAGAATTGGCTATAACCGAGCTGCCCGCATTGTGGAACAGATGGAAGTAGAAGGCATTATTAGCGCCCCAAGCCACAACGGTAATCGGGAAGTACTTGCGGTATCAACGCATAGTGATTATTAATCCTTATAATAAACCAAGCCATTTAAAACAATGGATTGGTTTATTACGCCATTACAGCGCACAACAGAATAACTATCATCCCCAATAGGTAACAAATAATAATGAACGCTTATTATCAGCAAATAGCATTATTAGAACTAAAACTCAATAATGACTCCAATCGATGCTTACCTGCACAATTAGCAACCCAAGCATTAATTAAAGAAATTTGCCTATCACCTAAGCCGGGATTAGTTGACATGAATAACAGTGGCGCCCACCGCGACATGAATTTTCAAACCTTTGTCCACAGTATCAGCGCCATTAGCAACTGGTTTGAACGTTTTTATCAATATGGCAAAGCATCCGCTTTACACGATAACAAACTATTTTTAGCAGGAATCAGACCGATTGGTATTGAGTGTGAACAAGCCATGTTCCAAGCCACCAATCAAGTTAATACCCATAAAGGTGGCATATTTGCTTTTGGATTACTATTGGGTGCAATTGGCCGATTAGAACAACTTAGCTTACCCACCCATGCACAAAGCATCTGTGAGCAAGTTTCAACAATTTGCCAAGGCATAGTTCAAAGCGAACTACAGCAAAATAACCAAGCTAATTCGATAGGCGAAAAGCTATTTAAACGTCATCACTTATCTGGCGCACGTGGCGAAGCTGAATCAGGTTATGCAACAGTTCGAAACATTTCACTACCTATCTATCAAGAAATGCAAAACAGTGGCTATGATGAAGAAACTTGCTTATTACAGGCGATGTTATATTTACTTGCTTTTAATCAAGATACTAATCTGGTTTCACGAGGTGGCCTTGATGGCTTGTTTTTTGTGCAAGAACAAGCGAAAAAATTCATCAAACAAGGTGGCATAATGAATCCCAAAGTACGGGAAAATTTGTATCAACTTGATACCGAATTAATAAAACGCAATTTAAGCCCCGGTGGTTCGGCCGATTTAATTGCGATCACTTGGTTTTTGTCTCAATATAATAAATAAGATAAACCAATAAAAAAATCGCCTTTATTGGATATCGAAAAGCCATAAACATAAGTAGAATTGAATAGTTAATGTAGCTATTCGACAAATCAAGGGGCTTTGATATCAAGCCCCTATTTAATATTAACAAAGATGACTAACAATTATTAATTGATTAAATAGCTCACCTTATGGGCTTCAGTCGGTAATGGAACTTCCCATTTATTTAATAACCGCTGAATCGTTTTATTTGGCAAGGTAGTATCGCGTGCTGAATTACGACGATACAACTCCTTTTCAGGTTGCTCAAGATAAACAATTTCCACATCCGCATGATAAGCATAAAGCAAATCGAGTGCTTTTTGGCGCATCTCCTGCGATAAGTGTGTTGCATTCCAAATAAAAGATTGCTTAGTTCTTAACCACTGTTTTACCTTTGCTAAAACAAATTGTATGACTAAGCCTTCATTTTCACCATGCTTTAGCTTTAATTCAGCTCTAGCATCATCATAAGAAGCAATCGGCCATGTTGGATAGTGTTTATTTACCCAACTATTTTTACCCGATGCAGGTAAACCAGCCAGCATAATCACCTTAGATCCTACTTGGGGATATAACGCATAATCGGGTAATACATTACTACCTCGAAAATATTGAACCCGAGTATAATCATCAACAAATTGGCGAGGGTGATATAAACACCCTTCTTCAAGCGCCAATTGCTTAAAGAGTTCAACTTCATCAAGCGCTCGGCGTTTATCAGCACAAATACGACCTTCCATATCGGCTTTAGCTTGCAGACATAACATCCAAATAGGCAGTTGCCACGATAAGCGGTGAATTAAATATTCGGGTGATTTATTTCTTCCGCCATCACTTAAAGCAAAAAAAGGCACTTGATGTACACTAATGATTCGGCAGATTTGTTCCCGCAAATCAAATGGCACCCCCATTCGCCATAATAATATACGACTACGAATTTCGCCTTTTTTGGAATGCCTTGGTTGTGTGATTTTACCTGTCAACTCATCTATGACGGTGGTTTCTGGCTTCGCAATATCATGCAATAAAGCAGTCATAAATAATACAAACTGCTCATCTTCTGTTGCATTGGTAAACTCTTCTTGCGTTAATAATGCACGCACAACCATTTGCGTATGCACCCAAACATTCCCCTCACCATGATGCAAAGGATCTTGTGGCGTTATTATCAAACTATTCAACTCAGGAATACAGGTTAACCATGGGCTAAAATCATCAGTTGCCAACGTACTTGCTATTTGTTGTTTTAGTACTTGGTAATTCATAATTTACCTCCGTTTAGGCATCCATTATTCCAATTCACTGTTAATTGAGGTGTATATAACTCAACACCTTGAGCTAATTGGTTTGGAATAAAAGGCTGTTCACTATGATGTTGCCCTGCATCTAAAATCGCCTGAACAAAATCATGTCTCACCCATTTTAAGCGGTCAATGGTTTGTTCTTCCGATTCGATTTTAAGATATAACCCTTCCATCAAGTCAGAGTTATCGCATTGTTGCCAAGCTTTGCTTAAGTCAAGCTTTTCACGCATCACGATTTGCTCAAAGCAAGTACGCCAATTAGCGGTTTTAGCCAAAGATGGTCTGACTAACGCCAATAAATCGCTCAATTTAGAAGGTGCAATCCCTGCAAATAGCACAGGCACCGATAAAACTGGACCACCAGCTAATAATTGATGTCGCTTTAGGGTAGATAAAAAACAGTTTTGTTGTCTATCCCAAATATCAAACTCACAAAAATAGTGCGGTAAAGCATCATAAAAAATAGCATGTTTTTTGTGTAACCATTCACCATAAAGGATATAGCGATCTTCTAAACGCTCAAGTAACCAATATTCATGCACGCAAGCCCAGTGCTTTAAAAGGTTAAATTGGCGTTCTCGTGAACCACCTATTAAGTAATGTCCTCGAGATTGAAGCAACAGCTCACCACTAGCTGAAAAACTAATAGCACAGTTTGCACCGTCAAGTTTTTCTTCAATAACGATATATTGACCAGTTAATTGCTTATAAGGACGTTGTCCATGTTCACTATCACCAACCTGTAGGCGTGAGCTTTCTAGATGCGGTGTCCGTGGATATTTAATTAATTCTAAATTTTGAATATAAGATTCCATTGTCATAATGTTTTCTCCAAAAAAATAAGGGAAAACCGACAAGGCAAAAATCTATAGATTGAATTGCAACGAAGGGGCTTAGATAATACTAAGCAAAAGACAATATGATAGAAGATACCAAGTCGGCATTAAGATAAAGTGTTAACTACAGGCATTTTGCCACCTCGCTATAACAAAAAATTCAGGTTAAAAAAACGGCGCTATTATCAACAGTTGCTCATGCTTTGTCAAGTTTAATTATAATAAATAACCATTTATGGAAATAACTAATTATAAATTATTTGTTTTTTGCAAAAAATACAAATAAAACCAAAATGCTATCCAACTATTTTTGCAACAACTCTTTACCCGCTCTGGGCTTATTCTAATGCTAGATTAATGACTATATTCTCCTTTAGGTGTTGTGAAAAATTGGAATGTTTTTCTATAAAACAGCTTAGATATTCAATTAATTTTATTAAATTATTGCTAATTATTTTTAATAAAATTAAATATTTATAGTCCGTTTTTTGGGGATTTTGTATTTAAGTAAAGACTATGGGGATACGGTTAAGTTTCGGACGTTTTAACCTTTGGGAAAATAAATAACGCTAGAGTCAACATCCGAAACATTACCGAACAAAATACCTTTAAAACTTACCCTTTTAATGCCAACCATGCCTATGCGTAGTCGGACGGGAGCGTTTTTTGACTTTCAGTCATTAACACAGTCATACCTGCTCAGCGTCCAACTGAGCGGGGGCTGGGTTCTTTGTTAGATTGCCTCTATTTGCACCAGAAGTGCCCCCGCGCCCTAAGGATTAACGCTAAAAGCTAAGGTGCGGTGCAAAGGCCATAGCGGGGGTGGGAGGCAATGGTGCCGTTGACGAAGCCGAGGATCGAGTGGACAACGTATCGGTGGCCACCTATATCGCTCGTCCAGTAGCTGTATCGGAAGAAGCCCGCATCAGTGTAGGGGTCCATGGGGCCCCACTCCGTGAAAAAGCCAGCGCCTATGTGACGCTTGTAATAACTAATTAATGACGATGGCTTGGCGCCATCTACGCCATTTATACATGGGAACAAACTATGTGTACCACATTTCGCATTGGTTAAATCCCTTATCCTCGGCATGCGATAACCCAAACTATTACACCATGCTAAATGGTCACTATAAGCTTTAAATTGATCACCACGATTGACGAACCACTGCCTTAATACAAATCCATATTTTACTACCTCACCGCCATATATATCTCTACCCACTAACTCAAACTTCTGCGGTAACCATGGCTTAGCTATTCGGCTAGGATTCGGATTATCCCATTGATTGCTTGCCTCTGGACCTGTTAGCCTAACACGTGCTACAACTTGTCCCCTATCCTCATCAGGAATCAACTTATCATTAGCTACAACATTTGTCACTGTCGCGGTGATTCCCTCATGCGTGACAGGCTCCCATGTCAATTGTTCTACATCTCCTGTTATGAGTAAATCAAAATATAAATTATGCGCACCCGTGGTCGGGAAATTTAGGTTGTATGATTCAGGATTGGTTGATTGAACTAAGAAGCCTTTATTAGGAGCCCATATGTCAACTGAGCCTGTATATTTGCCGTTACCCAAATATACACTCGGCCTTACATAATCAATAACTGCAACTACCGTTGAAGGTAAAATTATCGCATCACTACGATTATCCGCTCGAGCTATTTTACCATTCAATGCCTGTAAATTCGATGAAGATGACAATAATAACAATGCTAATACTAGCAAAGCTGTTTTAGGTGATTTGAGCGATAATTTCGAAGATATAAATAAGTTTTGTGTAAAAACTCGTCGAATAGGATTATTTGATAAATTTAAGACATAGGTTTGCCAGTGCTGGTGTCTGGTGTCTGGTGTCTAAAATGATAATGCATTATGGTTCACCTGTCAAGCAATGTTTTGTTTTATTTGAATTTTCATAATTATTCGCTTATTTAATAAGCTTGTTGTACTATAGTGATAAAAGTATAACCGCTTAAAAAACATCTGGCTAGTTTTTAAGCGCATTTTTTTGTAAAGAAATGTGAAGATGGAAACGATTCAACTTTAAAGCGATGGTAATTTTTTAATTAAAATATAGTATTAAGTTTCGTGCCTTTTAACCTTTGGTGGAATTATTAATATCGGTGATAACGTTGAGCTAAACATCCCAGTTTGACGTGCTAACCTATCTCCGTTGCTGTCACATTCTGACGCCAGATTAATGACTGTATTGACTTTTGAATGTTGTGAAATATAGGTGTATTTTTATCTGCAAAATTGCCGAGATAGAAAATTGATTTTATTAAACTTTTTACTTGATGTTTTTTTAATAAAATCAATTGTTTGTGGGGTAATTTTGGAGTTGTATGTTTTGATTAAAGGCTTTTTGATGCGGTTAGGTCTTTATACTCCTACTTTGGTTTGTTCCGGACAAACATAACCACACCAAATATTCATGTTTGACTTGCTCACTTGCCTAAGTTGTCAGCACTTGGTAAGGTATGGAAAAATATCATCGCAAAGCTACCCTATAACTACCTTATTTTACTAAAAAACAAAAAAATAAAATCAATGTTATACCCAATCTGTTTTTATAGAAAAAATATCAATCTCCATAACACCCAAAGGTTAATATAGCTTACTTTTTACGCGGAAAATCGACATCTCCCGCTAGGACTACATCCTTTAATTGTGCCCTTTCGCCAAGGATTAAAAACTAAAAATAAAAACTAAGGCGTGATGCAAAACCCTGAGTAATGGTAACTTGGATTATAGCTGCCCACACCACCGCCCATTAACCCCACATAGAACTGAAGGTTTCCTGTTGTATCACTTGTCCAGTACCACAGGGTGAAATCTATATCCGCGTAATCTAATATTTCACCCCACTCCGTTAAAAATCCAGCACCCATTTGACGCTGATAAAAATTATCACTAGCTGATGGTGTAGCCCCGACGGCATCTTGACAATAGTTGCCAACGTTCACATCAGAACAAACTGCGTTAGTCAGGTCCTTGACCTGTGCGAGACGATAACCTAAACTACGACACCATGCTACTTGATTAGATGCGGTATCGCTTTTATCCCCTCGGTTGATGAACCACTTCCGTAATACAAATCCATATTTTACGACTGCATTACCATCACTATCTCTACCTACTAATTCAAATGTCTGTGGTAAATTGGGCTTGCTAATTCGACTAGGATTGACATTATCCTTTTGTGCTCTTGCTTCTGGACCAGTTAAAGTGACTCGTGTTACTACTTCTGGATAGTTAGGAATCCAATTATCGTTAGCTGTTGTCCTTGTTACTGTGGCGGTTATTCCCTCATGCGTGACGGGTTCCCAAGTCAATTGATTTGTATCAACGCCCCTTATGTCTAAATCAAAATATAAGCCATCAGCTCCCGTGGTCGGGAAGTTACTGCCGTATAATGTGGGATTGGTTGATTGCGGGATAAAACCTTTATCTGAATCCCATATGGAGTCAGGCCCTTTAAAGCCGCCTGTGCCATATCGTAGATTCGGCCTAGCATAGCAGACTGTAGGCGGTAAATTTGGATTGATGTAATACGTTACCGTGCCATAGTCAAAAATACTGTGACTTGGTACACCGTATTGCGTGCTTAAACGGCCCGGTATGTTGTTTAACTCCATTTTATAAGGCGCTTTGCAAATATCTAAAGCATCACTGCGGTTAATTTCTCGGTTATTTTTATCAGTAATCCTAATTGATAAACTACCTGTTGCGATGACCCCTTTTGTGCCCAATCCATCACCATCATCATCACCCCAATAGTTATAATGTGTTACTAAGTCACTTAACAATATGAAATTTGTTGATACTGGTATCATCATATCAATATCAGCAAGAGTATCTCCTGCATTGGGTAAGTTGATTGGGTTCGTGGGGGTTGAGGGATTGTTTGATGGTGTGATTTGAGTACCATCCGATAACCAGATACTAAGTAAATCTTCTGTTGTTGTCACTTTGGTTTTACCACTATCAAACGTAAAATACGGCGCTGTACCTTGAATTATATCGGTGGTTTTGGCGGACAATGCCTGTAAGTCCAATGAATATGGCAATAACAATAACGGTGCCAACTGCGCTATGAATTTTAATAATAATTTCGATGATAAACATGAGGTGAGTACGCCCCTCCGTCTAACTTGTTTATTTGGTAAATTTTGGATATAGGGCAGTTGGTGTTTAACCTGTCTCTCCATAACATTTCACCTATCAATTATTTCTCTGTTTTATTTATCTTTTTTACAATTACTCGCTTTTAAAATAAGCTGAATTAATTTTTCCTTTTTGTGAGTATAGCGTTGTAAAAAAAATTGACCATCATTTTTATTAAAAAAATTTACTAAGATTGCTTATGAACAACTTTGAATAATGCTATTTTTTAGCAAACAGCCGGAAATTATTGTTAAAAAATTTCAGGGAACTATGCGTTTTAGGATAAAAATTATTTTTGATTTGTCTATTTTTAGCTATTTGAGAAAATAATACTGCGATTCTATTTCACTTTTTTGAAAGTTCTAGTAATTTACATAGGCTATATTGGAGCGGGAAACGAGGTTCGAACTCGCGACCCCGACCTTGGCAAGGTCGTGCTCTACCAACTGAGCTATTCCCGCTTATTGAGGCACTTCGAAAGAAGTGGTGAGCATTATACAAAAATTTTTGTATCTAGCAACCATTTTTATTGTTATTTTTTATCTTTCCAACTAAGTGATTCAAAAACACCAAATAAAAACAAACGTAAGACTTTAAATTTGTCTTGTTGTTTTTCTTGATTTGTCATGGTTGAGTGTAACATCCACGCTTGTAAACCATGGATAACCGTAAACGCAATTAAACCGATATTAGCCACTACATTGGCAGGGTGTGGATAAGGATAGATAAGGTTAAATACTAAAAATAACCATACCAATGAATACAAGACTTTTCCTATAAATATGAACATTAATTGCCTTCTCGTATAAATAGATAACTGTGAACTTGTCCGGCCGTTTTTTCGCGATGTAAATGCCAGTGAGTTGGAATATAAGTTGTTAGATTATGACCTATTTCTGTTTCAATATAAATATAAGCTGACGGTTTTAGCCAGTTATTATTCTCAAGCTCGCTAACCGTTTTTGCCACCAATGCATGATGGAATGGCGGGTCGATAAATACAATATCAAATTGTTTTATAGCAGGCTTGTTTAGCCATTGTAGTGTATCGGTATGATAAATGTCGATTGTATCGCTAGCAATAAGCTGTTTGTTTTTGTTGAGTAGTTGCACAACTTGTTTATCTTTTTCAAGTAAGGTAACACTTTGGGCCCCTCTTGATGCTGCTTCAAAACCTAACGAACCACTCCCTGAAAAACAGTCTAAACAATTGCTATCGTGTATAACTGGCATTAACCAGTTATACAGAGTTTCTTTGATACGATCTGTGGTTGGGCGCAACCCTTGTTTGTCAAGTACCGACAATTTACGCCCACGCCATTTTCCACCAATAATTCTTATTGAACCATTCATCTCAAATCCTTATATCAGAATAGCTCAGAAGTATTACCTTCTGAATCTGTTACCTTTGTGCCCACTTCTTGAGTTGCATAAGTCGTTGGCTCGGTACCTTTTATAAAGTACTCTGACATAGTTCTAGAGCCAGATTGAGGTAATAACCCCGTTTTTTGATCGATAGTCACAGAAATCACATTTTCAGGTTTGACATCTTCTATTACCGGTACATCTTTTAGGGCAACTTTCATATAATCAACCCACACTGGATTTGCAGTTACCGCCCCTGCTTCGGCTCGGAAAGTTCGACCTAAATCACGACGGTGATCGTCAAATCCCATCCACACAGTTGTGACAATATTGCCACCAAATCCAGAAAACCAAACGTCTTTAGATGAGTTAGTAGTCCCTGTTTTTCCACCGACATCTTTTCTACCCAACGCTTTTACGCGCCATGCCGTACCCTGCCAATCTGAACCACCAAAAACAATTGAACGAAGACCATCTTTCATAATAAATGCAATGCCACTATTTACCGTATGCGGTGCATATTTTGGTGTGACATCAATTGTTTTGTTATCAATATTTATATCAGGTAACACGATATCATCATCAGATTTAAGGTTGGCTTGTTCAGGTTCTTCATTATCTGATTCATTTGATTCATTTTCAACATTATCAAGTGATATCGGTGTTGAGCCAACAATGACATCATCGTCAACACAATTGTGACAAGCAATCATCGGTTGATGTTGATAAATGGTACCAGTACCACTATTGTATTCTATCTTTTCAATTAAGTATGGTGTAATTAAATAACCTCCGTTAGTGATAACAGAATACGCTCTTGCCACTTGCAGGGGAGTAAACGAAGCCGAACCTAACGCTAACGATTCGTTATGTGAAATATTCTCTTTTGGGAATCCAAAACGTTCTAAATAATCTGCCGCATAATCTATACCAACGGCACGCAAAGCCCTTACCATCATTACATTTTTAGACATTCCTAACCCGATTCTTAAGCGTAGTGGTCCTGCATAGGTTGGTGGTGAGTTTTTAGGGCGCCATGTTGCACTCCCTGTAGAACGGACAATGGGTGCATCATTGAGCAGTGTTGCCATCGTTAAACCGTGTTCTAAGGTTGAAGTATAAATAAATGGTTTAATATTTGAACCTAATTGCCGCAGTGCTTGCGTTGCTCGGTTAAATTTACTCAAATTAAAATCATAACCGCCTACAATTGCTTTGATTGCCCCATTGTCTGAATCAAGTGATACCAGTGCGGCATTGACAGCTGGAATTTGTGCTAATTCCCAATTATCGCCCGTTTTTTTAACCCAAATAAGTTGTCCTGATTTAAGAGTATCAGATACTTTTTTAGGAAACGCACCTTGTCTTGTATCACTAATAAATGGACGAGCCCATTTCATGTTTGGGTATGTAATAGTAATACTGCTTTTATCAGATAATACCGCTGTTGCTTCTTTATCTGCTGAGGTCATAACAACAGCTGGACACATGCCGTTATAACACATATATTTATCAATGGTTTGCTTGATTTGCTCAAGATCCCATGGGGTTTCATTCGGTTGCCATAATACTTTTTCAGCGCCACGATAACCATGTCTGATATCATAATCAATAATATGTTTTTGCACCGTTTCTGTTGCGGCTATTTGATCCGTTTTCGAAATAGTTGTATAAACTTTATAGCCATCTGTATAGGCATTTTCGCCAAATTTATCGTACATAAATTGACGTGCCATTTCCGCTACATAAGGCGCTGAAAACTCGATTTGTGGTGAATGATAGCTGGCGCTAAGCGGCTTTTTAATCGCCTCATTATATTCAGCTTGAGTGATATAGGATTGATCTAACATACGTCCTAATACCCAATTACGTCTAGTTAATGCACGATCTGGATGAGAAATTGGATTGTAAGCTGATGGTGCATTTGGTAAACCGGCTAATAAAGCGGCTTCATCAATGGTTAACTGATCGGGAGTTTTACCAAAAAAAGTATAAGATGCAGCGGCAACGCCGTATGCTCTAGAACCGAAGTTAATCATGTTAAGATACAATGCCATGATTTCTTCTTTCGATAGTTCTTTTTCCATACGAATAGCCAAAATAATTTCTTTGGCTTTACGCGATATGCTTTTTTCAGGTGTTAAGAAAAAGTTCTTAGCGACTTGTTGAGTGATGGTACTACCACCTTGAGAAAATCCTTTATGTTTTAAACCGATATACATTGCCCGAACAATACCAATAGGGTCAATGCCAAAATGTTCATGAAAACGAGCATCTTCTGTTGCAATGACGGCATTAACAACCATTGGTGGAATTTCGTCATATTTCAATGGGGTTCGACGCCGTTCACCAAAAATAGCAATTAACTCACCATCTTTACTTAATACTTGCATTGGCGTCTGTAATCGAACATCTTTTAATGTAGTAACATCTGGTAGATCTTTAGAATAATGAGCATAACCAGCAATGCCAATAATTAAGCCACAAAGAAATAAACCAATGAGTAATTTTAGAAGAATTTTTAACACTCTAATTAATATCACAAATTTTTCCTATCTAAATTTTAAGGCAAAAATAATGGCTTCAGAGTTCTCTCTGCGCCAAATTTAGTTAACCTATCTTTTGGTAAGGACTTCACATAAACATTAAAGGAAAATGCTAATGATTGATCTCTTATCCATTAAATCACACCCAAATTGTGTGTATTATCTCCCATATTTAACTTTATTTTAAGCAATTTTTAACAAAATCATGAAATAATTATATTTTCACTAATTAGAGTAAGCATTATGTGGAGCATAAAACTCAGCATATCAAAGCTGCAATTACTAATTTCAACCCTTTTTTATTCCGTGCTAATGATGCTTTGTCTAGTCATGTTTGCTAACACATCCTTAAATTCTTATACCTTTATTATTATAATATTATTAATAATAGAATGGTGGCGTAGTATCTGTTATTTCAAAACCATTAAAAACGAATTTGCGCTATTTCACTATATCAATCAAATATATTGGTACAAACAACGCTGGTACTTAATGTATAAACCGCTGATATTTCGTTATGTTATTATCTTGAATTTAAAATCTCGACATGACGGTAAACGCTGTACGCTTTTGTTAATGGTTGATAATCTGCAACCTAATGACTGGCGAACATTACGTTTTTACTTAAAACAAATTGAATTCACTTAACGCAAACACCTACTTTCTTGAAAATTTTGCCAAAAAAGTGGTTAAACTAATGCGATTTTTTAATCCAATACTGATAGGGTTGGGATTCTATTTGCGATGACAGTAATTCGTGATCCATATGGCGGCAAAAGCTAGGGACATCGCGAGTTGTAGCAAAATCATCAGCAATGACATAAAGAACTTGCCCTATGGCAAGTTCTCGAATGGCTTTTCTTATTAGCATAATCGGTTCAGGGCAACGCAATCCAAGCGTATTGAGTTCTTTGTCGATAATTATATTCATTTTTAGATATATTTGATAATTATAAAAATAGTTTACTTAAGTAATGAGGCACGGCGTCTTGCGCATTTGAGCCGATTACCTCTAATTCGGGTAACAATTCCTTTAACTCCGAGCTACCGTTTTGCATTATACAGCCTTTACCAGCCACTTTTAGCATTTCGTAGTCATTCATGCCATCACCAAAAGCAATACTCTCTTTTAAACTGTAACCTAGTTTTTCAACCACTTTTTTTAATGCACTTCCTTTAGACACATTTTCGGCCATCACTTCTAGGCAATTTAAAGTAGAAAAAGCAACGCTAATTTTATTGCCAAATTTTGCATCTAGTCGATTTTTTAGCTGAACCAAATGTGGATAAAGTGCATTATCCGTGGTAGTAAAATAAATTTTAGCAATATCGTTAGTATCGAAATCAAGTGGATTAAATAATTGATAAGTAAACTGCGTGTCTCGATAAAATTCTAATGAATATGTATCTTCTTTATTAATTAACCACTCATCACCACGATATAAATGAGTATAAACTAAAGGATCTTCCATACTCATTTTAGCTATTTCGCTCGCAAGTGATGGTTCAATACTTTGGCTAAAAACTAAATGGCCTTGGCTATCATGTACTCTTGCGCCATTTGACGTTATCATAAAAGCATCAATTTCCATATTTTCTCGCATTTGAGCGACATCAATGTGGTGTCTACCAGTTGCAAAAACAAAATGGATTCCCTTGTTACGAAGCGCTTGAAGAACTTGTTTCGTGTAAGGCGATAAGCTATGTTCAGGAGTTAATAAAGTACCGTCTAAATCAGAAGCAACAACATGCATAATATTCTCTACTTTTATAATAAATGGTAATAATGACGACTAAAATAATATACTTTAAAACAAGCATTACTTATCAAAGCAAAGGCTAAAACAAGCTAAGATATGATACAACTCTGTTGACATTTACTCAACCAATTGTGGCGTAATAAAAATAACTAACTCACGTTTTTGTTGTTTTTTGCTGTTGTGTTTAAATAAATTTCCAATAATTGGCACGTCGCCTGCACTAGGAACTTTTCGTTGACCGTTGGTGGTAACTTGTTGAAATATGCCTCCTAATACTACTGTCTCGCCATTTTTTATTTGGACTTGTGTTTTGATTTCTTGCGTATCAATTGCTAGCGCTTCACCGCCATCGCTACGTTTTATTGAACGGCCAGCCGTATTTTGCGTAATGTGTAAATCTAAAATCATCTGATTATCAGATAATATTTTAGGTGTAACTTCTAATCCCAACACGGCGGGTTTAAATTCAATAGATGTGGCGCCATTACCACCACTCGCAACCTCGTAAGGGATTTCAGTACCTTGTTTTATCGAAGCCATATTTTGATTAGCTGTGAGTAAATTCGGGCTAGCAATAATTTCGAGCTGATTTTCAGATTCAAGCGCAGATAACTCTAAATTGAGTAAACTACCTGATAGTTTAGCCAAATTAAAACCAACAGTTGTAGTCGGATGACTAGTACCAAGCCCTATATCAAATTTATCTAATAATTGCGATGATTTTCCTGAATATCCCCATTTAATCCCCAACTCAGACATACTTTCATCACTCATGGTAACAATGTGCGCTGAAATATGCACTTGAGGCATAGGTTTATCAAGTGTTTTAACTAATTTTTCGATATGAGTAAATTGTTTAGGTAAATCGGTAATGATCAGTGAATTTGTCCGTTTATCAAGAGCAACTTTACCTCGTTCTGATAATAATCCTTGTTGTTGAATTGTTTCGATTAAGGTTGTTGGATCGGCATGATTAACAGCTATAGATACCGAATTAAGCGGTTGCTTTAGCTCTTTTTCTTTTTGTTCTAATTGTTGTTTATATAATAAAACTTCAGGATCTATCGCTTTAGAAACGAACAAAATATTATCGTCAATTTCCGCTTGTAAATTTGCTGAGTCTAATATGATCTTTAGCGCTTTGTGCCAATCAACATTGTTAAGCTTGATAGTTTGTTTTATTGACAAATCGTCTGACATAACTAAATTCATCTGCTGACTATCGGCTAATGCTTGTAAGATAATTGCAATATCCGTTTGATAAAATGTCATTGAGATATTTTTTTGCTGTTCGACATTTGAAGATTGATTTATATTTGCATAAGCAGCATTTATACCAATTGTTATGAATACAAAAACTATCGGGACAAACAAACTTATTTTGGCACTAATTAATCTGCCAATATTTTGATTGAGCCATTGATACGCTTGATTTGTGGAATTTTTATTATTCATTTAACGACATTGTCCATGACACAGTATTATGGCAATAATCAGGTAAATCGGCTTGCCACATAATTTTATCATTTAGTAAAGATTGCACAGACCAAGGAAACAAAACATTTGGCACTGTATTATCGGTTATTGCTAGCCACTGATTATCTGATGCTAACCAAATTTGCTGATACTGTTGATCAATTTGTTTCATAAGCCCCTTAAAATGCCAAACTTGAATTTGTTCAAGCAGTAACGCTGTCTGCTCACTACAAGAAACTGAATAATTTTGTTGAAAAGGATCTCGATCTAAAAGCATACTAGCCTTTAGCTCAAAACAGATAACACACAATAACCCGAGGTACTTATATATACAGCGCATCACTCTATGCCCTTTTTAAACAATAAAGTAAACATAATCTGTAACTGCTGTTCTTGTTTGCTGATTTTTAGATTTTGAAAATCAAGAAAATAAAAATCATTTGTCAATGATGAAATTAAATTAATAAAATCGCCAAATTGCCCCTCTAACTCGATATCCCAATTAACCATATTATCCGTTTGATAATGTTTAAAGGAACGTAATGCGAGATGATTTTTCTCGAAAACCTGTGCCAGCTCTTTTTCTGATATCACGCTGTATAAAGTATGTTTACTTGCCTGATAACGATTTACTTTTGCCTGTAACAACTTAGTTTCAGTAATTTTTTGCTCATATAATTTAGCCTTTAGCATAGCTTGTTGCTGGATATCTTTAATAAAAAGGAGATAAACGATAGCAAAAAACGCCAAGCAACATAAAATACAAACCCCATATTGTTGCCAAATTGGACGATAAAAAAAATCACTGTTCATTAAGTTTTATTTCCATTTCAAAAAATAGATTATTTTTATTGGTTGAGATAGTTTTTACTTGGCTATGACTTATATTTTTTAGCATTGACAAACTTTGATTAAAATTAGTCAGCTCAACATAACTAAAACTTTGCCCCTCGATCCTTACTTTTTGTGGTTCATAATAAAAAGATTCAAGCCAAATTACGGAAGGCAACTGCTTTGAAAGCAGTATTAAAGATTGCTGAATTTGTTTTTGGCTTAATGATGGATTCGGCAAATAATTAGATAATTCTTCGGTTAGCGCTTGTGCTATCCCTTGCTGATGTAACAATTTTTTATCATAATTTTCTCGTTCATTTCGTGCTTGTATCCACAAATAACAAAGTACACAACTGATTATGCCAATAAAACCGACAATCGCACCGATCATTTGTCGTTGATGCTTAGTGTGTTTTTCTTGCCGCCAAGGTAAAAAGTTAACTTTAGTATTTTCAAATCGACAACCTGCAAATGTTAATAGTAGTGCATACTTTTTAAAAAGATTAATCCAATTTTCAATATAATAGCGTTCAACTATTATCACCGTAACTTGTTTTGTTTGCTCATTTAAAACAAAATCAAAAAACACACTTTTAGCTGGCAATTGAAATAATTTATAAATGTTTGCTTCAATATACAAAATCAATTCACTGACATTTAGCTTTACATCGGGCAAGGTTAGTTGTTGCACTTGAATCAAATTGCTATCCAAATTAAGCTCAAACTCAGCACGCCCAGAAATTTTTTTTCTTAACTCATCAATAAAAACATCAACATCACTGACATTTTGGTAATTGAATGTTATTAAAGCTTTGCTAGCTGTTAATGTGTGGTCTTGCTTAGCTGTACTTACTATCTTATAACGTAAAATTGCTGGTTCCACATACATAATGACGCGTTCTTTATTAAAGATCATGATGGAATATCTTCTTGTTTCTGATAACAACATCATGTCATCATAATCACCCTATTCTAAATAAAAATAGACAAAAGTTATTTTTGAGAACTAACATCCAAAAAATGTTTAAAATTAAATCGAACGAGGTGATTTTTAGAGAAATTAAAAAAAAAAGGTTGACTGAAATAAGACGTGCCTTATAATGCACATCCACACGGTAAGGGTGATTAGCTCAGTTGGGAGAGCACCTCCCTTACAAGGAGGGGGTCACTGGTTCGAACCCGGTATCACCCACCAATCTTTACCGTGACGTTTCAGCAATGAAACAGTGGGGTGATTAGCTCAGTTGGGAGAGCACCTCCCTTACAAGGAGGGGGTCACTGGTTCGAACCCGGTATCACCCACCATCTCTAAATGGGTCGTTAGCTCAGTCGGTAGAGCAGCGGACTTTTAATCCGTTGGTCGAGCGTTCGAATCGCTCACGACCCACCATTTTAATAGCACCTACACTCAATCAATAAACATTACCTAATCTAAACAAAGAAAAGCAACGAGAATGCCAGCGTTCGACAAATTCGTCTGGAACGAATTTGAACAACGCATAGTGTTGGCCCTGAAAGGATGAGCCATACGATGTGCCGGAAAATCAAGCTCACAACAACCTATTTCAGAACACCAATATTGAATCACTAAACAACGCAATTAATTACGCTATACTAAACAAATAAATGCGATAAAATGATTAAGTTATTTATTTTTTAAGGAAGTCGTATGCTAAAGTTTCTTACAAAACTCTCACTAGTTTTATGTTTTAGTATTGCTGCTAATGCTGATCAACAAACATTGTTTGATTTTAATCAGGAATATCAAAAAGCAACCGAACAAAATGATGCTGAAGCACAATATCATTTGGGTCTTATGTATACTGATGGTTCATATACTAAAAAACGTCAATTTAAAGGCATTGAAGATGGCTTTAAACAACAATCAAAAGCACAACCTGATTATATTAAGGCAAAAGAGTGGTTTGAAAAAGCCGCCAATCAAGGCCATATCGCTGCTCAACACAGTTTAGCTTTATTGTACTATAACGGGCAAGGAACAAAACAAAACTATTTAAAAGGCATTGAGTGGGATACAAAAGCGGCTAAAAAAGGAGATGCCGTTGCGCAATATACATTAGCAACGCTCTATTACAATGGAACTGGCGTAAAACAGAACTATTTTAAAGCCAAACAATGGTTTGCTAAGGCTGCTGAACAAAACTATTCTGATGCAAAAGATCATTTAACTGTTGTAACAAAAAAGGTTAATGCTATCGTAGCCAAACAGCAAGCCAAGAAAAAGCAAGCTAGTAATAATGATTGCGGTTGTGATTAATATTAAATAAATGACGGAATGCTATTTTATTCATTATCATCATTAAAATAACGATAATAAGATAATTCAATCCATCAAAGAGTTAAAGCATAACCCCATAGATGTAATGATTTCTTATTCTATGGCAAAACAAAAGCCTGCTATTTAACGCTTTCCATCCATATTGGGTAAGACAATTGGTTGAATACCAAATAATCTTTTCAATCAAAAGCAAAGATAAAAAAAGATGTCCACACAACCAAGCTTTGCTTTCAGCAAGATTACCAAAATAACTGCAAAGAGGCTTGCAAACATGTCAAAAACATTCTTTAATTAAAATATAATGTGTTCATCTCTAACAAAGGCAATGACATGAAAAGATTACTATTGTTAATATGCTTATTTATATCGATAAATACGCCTATTTTTGCAACACAAAATACAAAATATAACTTTGATGCTGAATATAAAAAAGCGACTGAACAAAATAGTGCCGAAGCGCAAAACCACTTAGGTTATATGTACCAGTATGGTCAAAACGTTAAACAAGATTATGCTAAAGCTATTGAATGGTACAAAAAGTCGGCTAATCAAAATTATGCCGATGCACAAGTGAATTTAGGCTACATGTATAATTATGGTATCGGTGTGAAGAAAGATCTGCTTAAAGCAAAGCAACTCTATGAAAAAGCGGCTTCAAGTGGTTATGCTTTAGGTCTATTCAGTCTAGGGGCACTTTACGAATTTGCAGAAAAAAAACATTATCGCAAAGGAATTGAACAAAATTCAGATAATAATACTATTAGTCAAAACTATGTTAAGGCGAAAGATTTTTACGAAAAAGCGGTGCAACTAGGTAACAAAGAAGCTCAAAATAATCTGGGGGGATTTTATTATAGTGGAATTGTTGTTAAAAAGAACTATACCAAAGCTAGACAACTATATGAACAAGCTGCCAAGCAAGGAAACATATATGCACTGCATAATTTAGCAAATATGTATTACAATGGATTGGGTGGATTAAAAAAAGATTTTGTCAAAGGTGTAGAATTAGATACTCAATCTGCACAAAGCGGGAATCCTGAAGCACAATATAGCTTAGGTTGGTTATATTATAATGGTTCGTGGTTTGAAAAAGATTATACCAAAGCTAGGGTATGGTTTCAGCTTGCCGCTGAGCAAAACCATGCCAATTCCCAATACAATCTAGGTATTATCTATCAACAAGGATTAGGGGTCGCAAAAGACATTTATACCGCAAAACATTATTTTCAACAAGCTTGCCAAAATAACTACCAAGAGGCTTGCAAACATGTCAAAAACATTCTTTAGTAAACAATTAAAGCTAGGAAGTGTTCAAGATGGGGGATCGATGATGGGCTATAAGCCGTAATAGCCATTACCTCTGTAAAAAACACTATGAGTAAAATGGTGAAATGGTGAACTTACGCTTCAGGAAATAAATCATAAAAAACAATCAAGCAAGATGAGTAGAATCCATTTCAAACAAGTAGTTTTAAAAAATAACACGTTGCACAAGACTCATGATGAAATAGAAAGTCAATACTCAAGTTCCTGATGCGCATAATATTCCTATCCAAGGCAACTTTAACGAAAGTATACGCCTAAAAAATAGATTAATTGGCCAGATATACACAATAAAAACACTTGGTAAACTGTGTTCGGCGCAAAATCACCAGTCATGGAAAAGCAACTAGAAACTTTATTTTACTCATCGGACACACATTTTGCTAACATGAAACCCGATGAATAATGAGTAATTGTCAGGTTAAGTCTGAGCTAAAATATATAATTAATGCGTTAAACCATAACCAAGTGGATAGAGTGCTTTCATATCGTTTGGTAAATCTGACGCTTGCTGTTGCACGCTATCCATTGAATCGGGTAATGAAAATGGCATTTTAGCTAAATAAGGCTTGTTATCAAGTAATCGATCAAATAGCACCTCATCATTGACCCCAAAATTAGCAATAATCGCACTAGCATATTGTTTTAAAACCGTAAGAACAGCCGGTCTATCTAAATAAACGGTAACAACAACAGGATGCTTTTTACTTGCTTGTGCGATAAATTCAATATTTTTATCATTAGATGGAAATGCTAATGATCCTTCATGATGTTCTAAACCAAAAAAGTAACCTTTATGATTTTGTTCATAAGGCGCATTTATTCGAACGACAACGACATCAGCTTGATCTAAATCATCAACAATATTAACTTTATTCTTTAAAAGACTTTTAGTACCTGGCAAAAAACCATGTAGATAGATTTTATTAGTAGGATTTAATGGTAACGTTTTTTGTGTATTTTCAAGTAATACCAGCGAATTATATTGAGCTTGATTTGCCACTTTTTGAAAATCTTTATTGCCAACAAAACTTGTTTTGCTTAGATCAACATATGGTGTTTCAAATTGCCCTAAAGAAAACTTTTGCATCAAAATAGCCAATACTGCGTTATCGATGTCTTTTTCCGCAATTTTTTTGTTTTTAACAGCGGTTACAATAATTGAGCTATCACTAACACCACCAAATTGTTGAACTCCTGCTTGAATAGCTTTAATAAAACGTTGCTCTTTGGTCAGATCTTCAACCCCCCATGGCATTCCTTCTACTTTGGGTTTAACACCTAAAGGTGTGCCATTGACACAAACTTCATTACAATCACTCGTAATATTCCAATCACTCATGATAACACCTTTAAATTTATAGGTGTCACGTAATAAATCTTTTAATAAAAACGAATTAAATCCACCACCAACAGCATCAAGTTTATGATTATTTATTTGAGCATTTTTCAATATTGAATAAGTCGGCATGACACCAGCAACATCTGCTTCAAAAGCGCCAGTAAATGGAATAATATGCTCTTTCAAACTATCTTTTTGTGTAAAAAGTGCATATTTACCATAAGCACTATGACTATCAAAACCATTTTCGGCAGCGCCATATCCCACCCAATGTTTAACAACGGCGGCGACACTTTGTGAATTTAAACCATCTTTACCTTGCATTCCTGAGATATAACCTCTAACCATCTTTTTACTTAGTTCAGGATTTTCACCAAATGTACCTTCAAAGCGAGCCCAACGAGGTTCAGTACCCAAATCTGCCATTGGTGATAATGCTTGTGTTATCCCTAATGATCTATATTCTTGTCGAATTATATTGCCATATTCATTAATATCTTTTTCGTGACCAATAGCCGCCATTCCTAACGTGCCAGGCCACTGGCTAAAACCACTTTTTATGCCTAATTCATTGCCATAATAAAACGTATTTCTAGGATCAACGCTGATCGTTAATGGGATGGATAAACGAGAGGATTCAGCTATTTGTTGTAATTGATTATTTTGTTCTGTAAAATCCTTAGGATTAACCTCTAATCGGGTAATAAAGCTATTAACCTTATCATTCAAAATTAAAGCGGTTAGTTTTTCAAAATCGTACCTATCACCACGTCCAATATCATTATTTAAACTCGGCGCATTACCATGCATCATTATCCCAGCTTTTTCTTCTAATGACATTCTTGAAAGCAGATCCTGCGCACGTTGTTGTGGCGATAAACGCCAATCCTCATAAGGAGTTAGTTTTCCATCTTTATCCATATCCTTAAATTCAAGGTTATCAACAATAATTTTTTTTAATTGATGACTTTCAAGTTTGACTTGGTCAATAGCAAATAACGGGCTTGTTGTTAGAACAGCACTAATTAATAGCGCTGGTTTTAAAATCTTACTTTTCATCTTTTTATCCTTAAGTGACCTATGACACATTTATTATTAATATTAAATTCTTAAAATAGTTGATTTGAATACATAGCAACAAATCATCTTATGATTTGTTGCTATAGCGAATTAACGCCTCGCCTTTTTTGCCTTTATACAAAACAAAAAAAAACCTAAACACTTTGTTAACCAAAATGTTTAGGTTTTGCCTGTATCGTCAATTGATAATACAGTAACAATCCAAATTTATTCCATGTAAACTAACATTAATAAGATAAAGAAGATATCCTATCTTTTAATTTGTTGATGTAATTGTGATAAAAGTCACATTCTTAATTCATATGTTATTTAATAACTGATGATGAATTAATGATTTTTTATCGCAATACTCTTTAGCGCGGATTAAAAATCAGCCGAAACATAAAATATCTTTTTGTCAGTAATATACATGGCTAGCTTACAACTATCTGTTTAATTTTTATATACCACATAAATAACCAATCGGTAAGCGATATAGAACATTACAGTGCCAACAATGCAATCCAATATTACCCACATTCTTTCTTGTCTAAATAGTGGTGTGAGTAATCTTGCCCCATAACCAATACTAAAAAACCAGATGAATGAAACACAAACCGCGCCAATCAAAAAAGCGAGTTTTTGTTCACAGGTTAACGTGCCAGCAATCCCTCCCACAATAACAACAGTATCTAAATAGACATGAGGATTGAGCAGTGTGATTGCCAAAGTTGCTAGTACAACTTTTAATAAGCTGTTATTGTTAGGAACTTGGGATTCGATTTGCATACTACTTGTGCCTTTAATTGCACTTTTAAACGCACAAAAGCCATACCAAACTAAAAAAACCGCCCCTAATATCGCGAGTATATTAGTAATTAAAGGATTGCTACCAATAAAGATACCTACTCCAAAAATACCCACGGACATCAAAGCAAAATCACAGATAAAACAAATTGCCGACACATAAAAGATATGATTCTTTAATAACCCTTGCTTGAGCACAAATAAATTTTGAGCACCAATAGCAATAATTAGACTGACTGAAATTAAAGCGCCACGTAATATTTCTGATAGCATTTGGTTATAACACCAGAATAAAATAGTAAAACATTAGCAATTAATCAATGATATCATAAGCTTTCAATAAATTAATCGAATTTATTTTTTTCTAACCATCGTAATTGCGTTCGATCTTTGTTTAAATAGAGGATGATCACACCTATCGCTAACCAAATAATGCCGACAATTTTTGCATCATTATCAATATGAAATAATACGGGTAATAGCACAACAATACCAATAACAGGCATAAAGATATCTAAAATCCATGAAAGCCAACCTTTGGAGCCTTTTTTGAGCTTAAAATAACCAATTACAGATAAATGTAACATAATAAATGCCGTTAATGCGCCAATATCAACAAATGACACTAACGTTGGTAACCCTTTTGCATTATTCGCAGCAATAACTACTAAACATAAATTAAATAAAGCAGCAAATAAAATAGCCATTGTTGGCACACCGCTTTTTTCACCCACTTTAGCAAAAACTGGAGGTAAACGCTTATCACGCCCCATGCTAAATAAAAGGCGACTTGCTGCGGCTTGTCCAACCATTGCAGCAAATGATGCACCAATAGCTTTCATTAAACTTAGTGCCCATCCTAACCATAAATTAATTTCTTGATTAACAATATTATAGTAAGCTTTACCTTGTAGTTCGGGATGACTACGCAAATAGTCTGAGCTATAAGGATTAAGTAAAGCTCCAACATAAATTTGTACCACAAATAAACAACCGGCTAAAATTAAACAGCTCATAATCGCTTTACTGACTAAATTATGATGGCCACTATTTTCTTCAGAAAAAGTCGCAATAGCATCAAATCCCAAATAAGATAGTACAGCAATAGACACCGCATTAAATAGTTTACCCCAACTGAATAAATTCCCTCCAACAAAAGGTTGCAACCAATCTTTGCTACTCTCACTGGTTATTATTATCCACATACCAGTAGCTAACACAGCAAACAGGACAATAATTTCAAATATTAGTATGATCAACGTGATTTTGGCTGATTTTTTGGCACCCATTAAATTTAGCGTGGTAGTTAACATAACAGCCACACAAGTCCATACCCATATTGGCACTTCGGGGATCAATGCATTGAACGATATGCCACTAAATAAATAAGCAACAGCAGGAATAAACATATAATCAAGTAGTAACAACCAGCCGACTAAAAATCCAGCATTAGGATGGATACCAATAGAGCAATAAGCGTAAACGGCGCCCGCATGCGGCAGTGCATTTGCCATTCTAGCATAAGAAAATGCAGTAAATGCCATCACCAAAGTGGCAACTATATAAACTAAAGCAACTGCACCATCACTTATCGCATCTAAAACGCCAAATAATCCAATAGGTGCTGCTGGACCAATAAAAAGCAATCCCAGTATAACCAAATCTCGGAACCGCATATTTTTACTTAACTGTTGCATAATCGTTTTCGTATCATAATCATCAATAAAGTAGAATGTTAAATGATTCATAAAAAACGCACTAAGATCAGCTTGTTATTAAGTTATAATTATTTGTTATAAGAAGATATTTAGTGATGCTCTCTCACTTCATAGGTATACGACATTTTTGCGGTCTTACCTAACATGATAGAGGCACTACAATATTTTTCTGAAGCAAGTTTCACCGCTTTTTCAACTGCCTCGCTATCGACATTAATACCAGTAATCACTATATGAAAATTAATTGATGTATAAACTTTAGGAGAAGATTCGGCTTGAGTTTTATCAATCTCTATCCAAAGATCTCGAACATCTTTTTTATTATTTTTTAAAATAGCGATAATATCGTAAGCCATACAACCTGCTGCACCATGTAACAAAAGTTCCATAGGACGAGCGCCACGATTGCGACCGCCATGTTCAATACCGCCATCCATCACTAATGAATGCCCACTTGCAGTTTCGCCCAAAAAACCAAAATCATCAATCCACTTTAAACGATCTTTCATTATTCGCTCCTTTCAATTTATCTTTAAACTTTTCATTCATTACAATTTACGCAATAACATAAGCTTTTTTAAGCATTCTGTCATCTTTTGACCTATTACTTTGTGATTAAACTTGATAATAATTTTGATTTATTTGTAAATAGATTCATTAGGTTATTGTAAGTATCTCAGGTAGAATAACCAAATTATTTGCAACAAACATCTTTGTAAATATAATTAGAATCAATTATCTAGCCTTAATTTTCATTTAACGAACAAATAGCCAAGTTGTTCTCTTTACCACTATTTTAAGGATTGAATATGATTTTTGAGTTTGTCATCTTTCTTAGTATTGGCGCAGCTGCAGGATTATTGGCCGGTATGTTTGGTGTTGGTGGTGGCGCATTAATCGTACCTTCTTTAATTTTTACCTTCAATTACTTTAAGCAAGGCGATCCTTGGGTTAACCATATTGCTATTGCAACATCATTAGCCACCATCATTGGCACTAGTTTGTCATCTAGCTATATTCAAAATAAAAAAAATAATATTCAATGGAATATCCTTAACAAAATGGTTTTAGGTTGCATCATTGGCACGTTGGGTGGTTCGTGTCTAACGCCCTATATACCAGGGAGTTGGTTAAAATGGATATTTATCATTTTTCTTATCTATGTGAGTTTTAAATTTATTTTACAGACAGAGCGAAATTCAAAAAATCAGGTTAGTAAAACAGTTTCCTTAAGTAATACTATTTTTGTATTTGCTGGTATTTTCATTGGCACTTTTTCTGCTCTTGTAGGCGTTGGTGGCGGCGTTTTAGTTGTGCCATTTTTGCAACGATGTGGGATTGATATGCGTAAAGCCATTGGAACCTCTGCCGCTTTCACTGTACCAGTTGCCATTGGTGGTGCCATTGGCTATATCATCGCCGGTTGGAATAATCCACAATTACCAAACTACTGTTTAGGTTTTATTTATTTACCTGCAGCCTTAGTGATTATGCTAGCAAGCATCCCCATGGCCAACGTGGGCGTGCAAATTGCGCAGAAATTATCAATTAAAAAATTAATCAGATTTTTTGGTCTATTTTTATTATTGCTCGCAATCAAGTTAATCATGTCTTAAACATTATTGGATATAAAAAAGGCCACAAAAGTGACCTCATAAATCTTGATACCAAGTATCAATGACTATCTTGCCTCTTTAACGGCCAGTCCTAATTGCCAAACAGCCATTGCATAATGCGAACTATGGTTATAACGAGTGATAGTATAAAAGTTCGGTAATCCATACCAGAATTGGTAACGATCGCCCACATCCAGACGCAATAGACTCACCTGAGTATGCCCATCTAATGAACTTTGTGGTTTTAACCCAGCGTTAGCTAGTGTTTCAATTGAGTATTTAGTGCTAAAACCAGTATCAAGTGATAGAGCTTGACCATCAGCCATTACTGCCACCTTTTTACCACGTTGCCAACCATATGATTTAAAGTAGTTAGCTACACTACCAATGGCATCAACCGGATCCCATAAATCAATATGCCCATCGTGATTAAAATCAACAGCGTGACGTCTAAATGCCGACGGCATAAATTGACCATATCCCATTGCCCCAGCAAACGATCCATTTAAATCAAATGGATCTACACCTTCATCACGACACATAACTAAAAAATCTTCTAATTCGTTAGAAAAATATTGCGCCCGTCTTGGATAGTCAAAGGCAAGTGTCGACAGAGCATCAATCACTTTAGTTTTACCCATTACCCTACCCCAGCCTGTTTCAACACCAATAATGCCTACAATAATTTCTGGCGGTACACCATATTCATTATAAGCACGTTGTAATTCTTTTTCGTATTGATTCCAAAAATCGACCCCACGAGGAAGATTGCTCGGTGTAATAAATTTATTTTTATAACGAATCCAAGCGCCATTCGGCATCGTTGATGAGCCGGCTTTTGGTGCTTGTTTATCCATTAAATTAATAACCCAATCAAGTTTATTGGTTTGCGCAAGCACATTGCGAAGCTGTTGACGATTAAAACCATGTTTACTGGCCATTCTATCGATAAATTTTTCTTTATCTACCGCTAACGGAGGACTGGCGATTTTAGATTGATTGTGATCTTTTTCAAGATAAACACCACCTTTAACATTGGTATGTCCGCGGTGTTCTTTCATGGGTGATGTTGAAGATCTACGACTACTACAAGCTGCAAGCAATAAAATTATGCTAATAAAAATGATAATACGCTGCATAAAAAATCCATATCTTAAGTAATTAAAAAATCGACAACATCATAAGATATTTCTTGTTATTTAACAATATTTGGACATGATTGACCTTCCGCAACCTGCTTAATATTGTTTAAAGTGGTATCAGAAATATTCAATAATGCTTCCTGTGTTAAAAACGCTTGATGACCAGTAAAAATAACATTATGACAAGAAGACAAACGACGGAATACATCATCTAAAATAACATCGTTAGATTTGTCTTCAAAGAATAGATCACGCTCATTTTCATAAACATCCATCCCCAAAGCGCCTATTTTTGATTGTTTTAATGCATCAATAGCCGCTGTTGCGTCAAGTAATGCCCCTCGGCTGGTATTGATAATCATCACACCGTCTTTCATCTTTTGGAAAGACTCTTTATTCAGTAAGTGATAATTTTCAGGCGCCATTGGGCAATGTAACGTAATAACATCTGATTTTGCATATAACTCATCTAGCTCAACATATTGAGCTCCTAACTCAACTGCAATATCTGTAGGATAAGGATCGTAAGCAAGAATATGCATACCAAAACCTTTTAAAATACGGATGACTGCTTGACCAATTTTGCCAGTACCAATCACGCCAGCAATACGATTGTGCATATTAAATCCAGTCAAACCATCTAACGAAAAGTTAGCATCACGGGTGCGCTGATAGGCCTTATGCGTTCTTCTATTTAGGGTCATCATCAAAGCCACCGCATGTTCTGCAACAGCTTCAGGTGAATAAGCTGGGACACGAACAACGGTAATGCCCAATTTTTCAGCTTCGGCTAAATCAACATTATCAAACCCTGCACAGCGAAGTGCTAAAATTTTAATGCCATAGCCTGCTAATTTTTGTAGCACTTTTTTATCTACTTCATCATTAACAAATGCACAAACCGCATTATACCCTTGGGCAGTAACAACTGTTTTATGACTTAATTTATGCTCATAATATTCGATATCAAAACCAAATTTTTTATTCGCGATGTCTAAATGTTCTTTGTCGTAATGCTTACTGCTAAAAACAGCAACTTTAATTGAACCTTTCATCCTACTGAACCCCTCTTAATGGTAATTAGTTAATTTTTTAACTGGTTATTGGCGTTAATTTTATACTGAAACACATAGTTTCCTGAAACTTTTTAACAAAGCCTAACTAAAATAATGAATTTTTAGCTTTTAACATATTTGCAATATAACTTTTCTTATGTTGAAAATATGACTGTAGATAAACGGTTTATATTAGCTTGCAGAATTATTTTTAATATGTTGTATGGTATGATAACACTTTGCTAAAAAACTAACCAATAAAGTTAAATAATGAATAATGTGCAAAATTCACTTTTAAAAACGATTTTTACTACTAAAATGCTAATCTGTATTTTTACCGGGTTCGCCTCTGGGCTGCCTTTTTATTTATTATTACAACTATTACCTGCTTGGTTAGAAAGTGATGGTGTAAATATCAAAACGATTGGTGCTTTTTCATTAACACAAACGCCCTATATTTTGAAATTTATCTGGTCTCCCTTTATGGATAACATTTCGCTTTTTAATTTAGGGAGGCGACGTGGTTGGATGTTGGTTTCTCAGGTTATACTCATATTTTCAATTGCGATATTGGGATTTTTTTCTCCCTCGTTAAATATTTGGTTAATCGCTGCCATTTGCTTCATTATTGCGCTATTTTCAGCCACGCAAGATGTCGCTCTTGATGCATTTAGACGGGAATTATTGCTTGATAAAGAATTAGGACTTGGTAATAGCATTCACACTAACGCCTATCGCGTTGCAGGTTTAGTACCGGGATCATTATCACTGATATTATCAAATACCCTACCGTGGAATAGTGTTTTTATAGTGACCGCACTATTTATGTTACCTGCTATTATTATGACTCTACTAGTAAAAGAACCAATTAACCTATCACCCAAAAAGCACCATATTGAAGATATCATCATTAAACCATTTAATGAATTTATTACTCGAAATGGACTTAAAACAGCCATATTAATTTTAGCATTTATTTTTTTATATAAATTAGGCGATAGTATGGCAACCTCTTTAGCCACGCCTTTTTATTTGCAAATGGGTTATAGCCGGCCGGACATTGGTTGGATTGCTAAAAACGCCTCGTTATGGCCAAGCGTATTTGGTGCATTAATGGGGGGGATTTTGATGATCAAAATAGGCATAAACCGCGCACTATGGTATTTTGGCATTGTACAAGTTATTTCAATTTTAGGTTTTGCTTGGCTTTCAATAGAAGGCCCTTTTACTGTCATTGGGACATCCCAAAAAACGTTATTAGCCATAGTAATTGGTTTTGAATCACTTGGCGTTGGTCTTGGCTCAGCCGCTTTTGTTGCGTTTATTGCAAAAACAACCAATCCCCTTTATACCGCAACCCAATTTGCTTTATTTACAAGTATTGCATCTGTCCCAAGAACATTAATTAATGCTACAACAGGTATTATGGTTGAATATTTGGGATGGACAACATTTTTTAGTTTATGTACGATTCTTGCTATTCCAGGTATGCTATTATTATTTAAAGTTGCCCCATGGAATAGCCAATCTTAGGAGAAAATATGGACAAGCTAACCCAAGCATTCAACTTTAGACATGCATGTAAAAAATTTGACGACACAAAAAAGATTAATAATGATGATATTGAATATATATTAGAAGCAGGTCGGCAATCTCCTTCATCATTTGGCATGGAGCCATGGCATTTTGTGGTTGTTGACAGTAGCAAAATAAAAGCAGAATTACGTAATGTTTGCTACAATCAAGAACAAGTTACCAGTTGTTCACATTTTGTGATTGTGCTTTATCGAAAAGCGAATAATTTTACATTACAGAGCGATTATTTACGACGAGCAATTGCGCGCACTTTACCCGATCCAAATAATCAAACGTCTATTGATATTGCCTGCCAAGCATTTATCAATTTTTGCGAACAGGGGCTTGCTGATGGGTTAACTATCAATCACTGGTCAGAAATGCAAGACTACATCGCTTGTGCCAATATGATGACTGCAGCGGCATTTCGCGGTATTGATTCATGTGCTATTGGTGGATTCGATCACGATAAAGTGATAAAAATACTAGAAAAACATATTCCACAAATTGGTGAAGAATCATTTGGGGTAGGGCTTTGTTTAGCTTTTGGTTATCGAATCAATGAACCAGTAGCGCATATACGTTGGCCACTTGCTGATTTAACGACATATCTCACTGATAATCACTAAACAAATTTAACAATTTGCTACCTTCAATCGCCACATGGCGAATGAAGGTGGATATAAATAAAAAACAGGCCAAGTTATTATTCAATTGATTGATAGAGCGCTTCGGCATCAGCAGAAGCTGAGTCCATAATAAAAGCAATTCCAGATAAAATATTACCAATCTGAGGATCGCTGACATTTTGTTGTACCGAATTTAAAATCTCTTGCGCCCAATTAATTTTTGTAAGTACTGCTTCTACACTTTCTTTTGAAGGATTATTCATAGCATCTCCCCCGTTTTGTTAGGATGTCAAATAAATCGATAAGCAAAAATACATTATCAGATAATAGAAAAAGGAATTTAAGAATAAGAAAGGAACGTATTTTATACGCTACAAAGCAAAAATAAAAACCAATATCGTTTTAAAAATTACAACTAATTTTAAAATAAATGAAAAGGAAAAGATAACCCGATTATTTAACCTTAATAAAGTATATTGCCATTACCTATTGCTACAATAACCAATTTTTTTGCACGATAAAGATTGATAATGTTAGACTTACTGCCATAAATTGCGCTATTTTTGTCTAAAGTTGCCAAAATTTAAAATAAATAAGGATTTAAAATGAAAACCAAACATGCACGTTTATTAATACTCGGTTCTGGTCCAGCAGGTTATACCGCAGCTGTTTATGCCGCACGCGCTAACCTTTCGCCTGTGTTAATTACTGGAATGCAACAAGGTGGACAACTGACAACAACAACGGATCTTGAAAACTGGCCAGCAGGTGCACCTGATTTAACAGGACCAGAATTAATGGTCAAAATGAAAGAACATGCCGAAAGATTTAATACTGAAATTATTTTAGATCAGATCGATCGCGTTGATTTTAGTTCTAAGCCTTATAAACTTTTTGGTAGTGAGACTGAATATAGTTGTGATGCCCTTATTATTGCAACTGGCGCATCAGCACAATACCTTGGTTTACCGTCAGAAGAAGCATTCAAAAGCAAAGGCGTTTCTGCGTGTGCAACCTGCGATGGTTTTTTCTATCGCAATCAAAAAGTTGCCGTAGTGGGTGGTGGTAATACCGCGGTTGAAGAAACGCTGTATTTAGCCAATATAGCTAGCGAAGTCCATTTAATTCACCGTCGAGATAGCTTTAGAGCTGAAAAAATATTAATGGATCGCTTGGATCAAAAAATTAAGGAAGGTAAAGTTATTTTACATACGCATCGCATTATCGACGAAGTACTAGGCGATAATATGGGCGTGACTGGCGTTAGGATCCGCAGTACACAAGATCCCAATATGACCGAACAATTATCGGTTTTAGGCGTATTTATCGCAATTGGTCACAAACCAAATACCACCATATTTGAAGGTCAACTTGAACTAAATGGGGGCTATATAAAAGTACAATCAGGCACACAAGGCAACGCCACTCAAACCAGTGTCGAGGGAATTTTTGCTGCTGGTGATGTGATGGATCATATCTATCGTCAAGCAATCACGTCAGCCGGTACGGGCTGTATGGCAGCTTTAGATGCTGAACACTATTTGGATAACTTAAAATAAGCAGTAAAAATCTTTATGTCATTAGATAAAAAACGCCAGACCTATCTACTTGGCTGGTTAAAACAGCATGCCAAAAGGCATAAAGCTAACTTACGAGCTTCAATTTTAACTGGCTTTATTTTAACGGTATTAATCATTATCCAAGCTGGATTGCTTGCAATAATTTTGCAAAGAATCATTATTGAACAACAACATTTTGTGGATATTTTGCCCTTTTTTGGTGCATTAATTGCGGTACTACTCGGTCGAGCGGGTTTAATCTATCTACGCGAAAAGATCAACTTTGCTATAGGCAAAAAAGTTCGGCAGCAAATTCGGCAGCAAGTAATTGATCAACTTGAGCTACATGGGCCTGCTTATTTAAATCAAAGCACGATCGGTGCATGGAGCACGTTGCTCATTGAACAAGTTGATAAATTGCATGACTTTTTTGCCCGTTATCTACCCCAAATGCGCTTGGCAAGCATGGCCCCGATTTTAATCTGTATTGCTATTTTACCATTTAACTGGGCTGCTGCTGCAATTTTGCTGTGCACAGCACCTCTGATTCCTATCTTTATGATTTTAGTTGGTATGGGGGCTGCTGATATCAACCGCCGTCATTTTAAAGCTCTCGCTTATTTAAGCGGTCACTTTTTAGATCGTTTAAAAGGACTCAATACCATTCGACTATTTAACCAAGGCGAAAAGCAGACCAATGAAATAGTTCGCGCCTCTGAAGAGTTTCGTGTTAAAACCATGCAAGTACTCAAAATAGCCTTTTTATCTTCAGCGGTATTGGAGTTTTTTACTTCTATTTCAATCGCCATTGTCGCGGTTTATTTTGGCTTTTCGTATTTAGGCGAATTTAATTTTGGCGCATACAATGGCACAGTCACCTTATTTGCTGGTTTTTTTGCGCTAATATTAGCCCCTGAGTATTTTCAACCATTACGCGATTTAGGCACTTACTATCATGCCAAAGCCGAAGCAATTGCAGCGGCTGATAATATCGAAACGTTTTTAAGTAAAAAAATACCGCAAGAACAATCCAACGCTAATATTGCAAACACCAAATTGACTGAACCATTACAAACTATTGAAGCCAATAATTTAATTGTTTTATCTAGCGAACAACAACCGATTGTCGGTCCGCTATCGTTTAGCCTGCAAGCACCATTTAAATTGGCTTTAATAGGTACAAGTGGCGAAGGTAAAACCTCGTTAATACAAGTACTACTTGGCTTTTTACCTTATCAAGGCTCTCTAAAAATTAATGGTATTGAATTTGCTCAATTAGATATTAATGACTGGCAACAACACGTTAGCTGGATTGGTCAAAATCCTTATCTGTTAAATAGCTCTATTCGCGATAATATTTTACTCGGCAAGCAAAATGCCACTGAAAAAGAACTTGATGAAGTGATAACCAAAACCCAATTAACCGATGTTATTGCAAAATTACCACAGGGTCTTGAAACCCAAGTTGGTGAAGATGCAGTACGTTTGTCGGTTGGGCAAGCACAGCGGATCGCTTTAGCAAGAGCAATGCTTAAACCTTGCCAATTACTGATTCTTGATGAACCAACTGCAAGCTTAGATAAACAAACGGTACAAAATTTGGATAAGCAACATATAGCGCCCAATAGCATCACCATTACTCATCAAACAGATGATATGCAAAATTTTGTACAGATCTGGCAATTGGCTAATGGCAAGCTACATTGTGATATTAAGGAGAATTTATGCTAGCCATATTGCGCCCCTATATAGCCCTTTATAAACACTATTTTTGGCAAATTTTATTTGGCTTATCGCTATCGATCCTAACACTGCTTGCTAGCGTATTTTTATTATCCCTATCAGGTTGGTTTTTAGCCTCTACCGCTTTTGTTGGCATTGCTGGTTTATATACATTTAATTATATGTTGCCTGCGGCAGGTGTGCGAGCGGCAGCTATTACTCGAACCGCTTCACGTTATATGGAGCGTTTGGTGGATCACAATACCACATTTAAGATTTTAGCTTACTTAAGAACACTTGCTTTTCGTAAAATTTTACCACTAAGTACCCAGCAATTAGCTCATTACCAACGAGCAGACTTGCTTAATCGCTTTATTGTCGATATTGATGCACTTGATCACTTATACCTAAAACTCTTTTCGCCCATTGTAACCGCATTAGTTACCATTGGCTTTTTATTTGTAGGGTTAGCAAGCATAAACTTACCCATTGCGTTAATCATTACCATTATCCTTACAACCACCTTACTTGTGGTACCTGTTATCTTTTATCAAGCTGGAAAACAGCTAGGTAAAACACTGGCTAAACAACAAAGTGAATACCGATTATTATTAATTAATTACCTACAAGGACAAGCTGAACTTATCTTATTTAATGCACAACCACGCTATCGCGCGAAACTTGATGAACTTGAATCAAATTGGCTTTATAATCAACAGAGGCAATCGACATTAATGGCACTATCAAGTGCATTGGTCTTGCTCATTGCAGGCTTTTTAACATTGCTGGTTCTGTGGCTAATTACCCAATACACCCTATCTCCTCTAGTGGCTTTATTTGTATTTGTTAGTCTTGCAAGTGCCGAAATACTCATGCCAATTCCTAGTGCATTTATATTTTTAGGGCAAGTACTCACTTCTGCCACACGCACAACAGCTATTTTTAATCAAACACCCGATATTCAATTTGTTACCAAAGGCAAAGCGATAGATTTAAATTCGGCAAAATTACAATTTGAGCAAATTAATTTCAGCTATCCCAATCAACCTTTTGCAGTATTAACAGATTTTTCGTTGACAATAGAACAAGGTGAACATATTGCTGTGGTTGGTAAAACAGGTTGCGGTAAATCGACCTTATTAAGTCTGGTTAATCGCACATGGGAACCTAACTCAGGTCATATCTATATCAACGGTATTGAACTTAATCAACTTGACGAAAAAACACTACGGCAAGCTATCGCCATGGTGCCTCAAGTGATCACTATCTTTAGTGACACCTTAAGACAAAACTTGCTAATAGGCAATCAACAAGCGACCGAGCAACAGCTAATCGACGTATTACACCAAGTTGAACTCGACAAATTACTCACCACCGAGCAAGGTTTAGACTTGCTAGTTGGACAAGGTGGTCGCGCTTTATCGGGCGGTGAAATTCGTCGAATTGGCATAGCAAGGGCACTACTGCATAATTCACCGTTAATTTTAATGGATGAACCCACAGAAAGCCTTGATCAACAAACAGAACAACAAATTATTCGATTGATCAAACAAACTTGCAAAAATAAAACACTAATCATGGTTACGCATCGTTTGACAGATAATCCGCTGTTCGATCGGATTATTTCACTTTAACAAGTGGCTTAATTTAGGCAGGTTCCAATTGCGGTAAAAAAGCAATATTGACCGTTGAGAGTTGTAAAAAATCCGATTGTTTTTCTTATAAAAAATGTTTAGGTAGAACATTGATTTTATTCGTTTTTCGTTTTAATATTTTTGTTAAAATCAAATGGTTATAGGTTTATTTTGTTGCGATGGTTGGTTTTGGATGTTGTGAAAGATTGGTGTGTATTTTATAAAAACACTCATCAATTTTTTATTGATTTTTTAGAAAAGCGCTTTTGCAGTTAAACCACAAAAGCGCAAACTTATCATTATTAGCTCAGTCACCTTATGCTGAGCTGCTTTCTCTGATTGCTTGTCCTTAATTTCCTTACTAATCTATGGAGTGACGCAAAGCCCCTCATAATTGATATGCGCAGGGGTACGCAACACTTGACCTTCAAATGTGGTCACAGCAAAGTACGTATTGTCACCTGTTGGATCACTTACAGGGTAACCGTCGTTACCAAAACCTGAACCCTCGGTGTAATCGTACATGGCGCCCCACTCCGTGAAAAAACCTGCCCCTATTTGGCGCTGGTAATAATTACCTGTTGATGACGGCGTGGCACCAACAGCGCCTTGACATTCGTGTGAGTCGAAACCACGACAGAGCGCATTGGTAAGGTCTTTTACTTTTGGAAGTCGATAGCCTAAACCATCACACCACTCGGCGTGGGTTGGAGCATTATTATTCCATACATCATTGCGAAGGAGGAACCACTTCTGTAATACAAATCCATATGTTACAACCACATCACCATTTCTATCTTTACCCACTAACTCGAATGTCTGCGGTAAATTTGGCTTGCTAACTAGACCTAGGTAAGTTGGATATTGACTGATGTCAAGGTAATTGCCGTTTTCATCAACATCATCATCATTTACTCTAGGACCAGTTAAGAGAACGCGCGTCACATCTTCTGGACCATCAAGCCAATCATCCTCATAATGGCTTGTTGCTTTTTGTGTCACCGTAGCGGTTATTCCCTCATGTGTAACGGGCTCCCATGTCAATTCTCTTGCATCAACACCTTCTATGTCTAAATCAAAATATAATCCATTAGCACCCGTGGTCGGAAAATTAAGCGTATATGATGAGGGGTTCATTGATTGCGTAAAGAATCCTTTCTTTGGATGCCATATGCCAGCAGGACCGGCGTTTTCACGTGTGCCGTAAACCAAATTCGGCCGAGCGAAGTTGATGAATGGTGATGGCGATAATACGATTGCATCACTACGATTATTAACGACTCGACCATTTTTGCTGGCCAATGCCTGCGAATGCCATAAAGACGACAATAACAACAATGCAAACGGGAGTTTTAGGGGTAATTTTGATAATAGTCTGAGGAGATAAATTCGAGGAGAGAGTAAAAACTTGTTTAATGTGTTATGTGATAAATTTAAGGCAACTGTTCGCTGTTCGCTGTTCGCTGTTCGCTGTTCGCTGTTCGCTGTTCGCTGTTCGCTGTTCGCTGTTCGCTGTTCGCTGTTCGCTGTTCGCTGTTCGCTGTTCGCTGTTCGCTGTTCGCTGTTCGCTGTTCAAAATGATAATACATTATAGTTCACCTGTCAATTAAATTGTTGTTTTATTTATCTTTTATATGTTTAATTGCTTGTTAAATAAACTGATTTTTAGTTGATCGAAGTATAACTGTTTAAAAAAATCTTGGCTAGTATTTTTTAATTTTAGTAAAGTTTTGTTAATGTGTTAGATTCAGCTTTGGGATGCCGTGAGTTTCGGACATTTTATCCTTTGATCAAAAAATAACTTTAGTGGCAATCTCTGAAACCTATTTAAATCCCAAACAATCTTTTGCTCAAAAATCTTTCAGGTAACAACGATAACATGTTAAGCCTAAAAGAGGATCTTTTAACTGAAAACGTAAAATCGCTGCTTAACAAAGAGTAAATCATCGGTTTTAGCCGTTAACACCAACTGTAACGCCCTAAAAACGACCATAAAAGATAGATGAGTGCTATTAATAGATATGCATATCTTATTTTTTTATTTTTTATTAAAAATAACAGACAAATACAGGGAATTAAAAAAATTATCGGTTCAGCTGTATATCGTCCACCCGATGGAAGTTGGCAGAGGTTGTCGATATCGCCTGATTCCAACATCCATTCGTAATGAGAAGTTGAAAATAAATTAATTAAACCTAATAGCAAAAACAAATAGATAAACGAAACAAGTTTCATAATCGACCCAAAATCCTTTTAATTTTAATTTAAATTATGATGTTATGATTATTTTACCTGCTTTGTAGTACCATTCAAAAAAGCTACTACAACTTAAAACAATAACCATCGCCAATAGCGCTACCTTGGGCACCAAATTGTCGCAAATTATGATCAACTGCGTTCATTGATTGCCAGTGGTTTTCGCACCAATCTGGCGCTAGCAAGGTTGGCTTTCTAGCGTTAGCTGAAATGCGATGATATAAAATATTGGCGGGCGTTTGCCTGATGATATCGCCAGCAATATCGACATATTGATCTAATGATAAAACGCCAAGACGCCCAGCTCGCCATGCTTTTGCCATAATACTGCCATCAACAATATGCAAAGGGTGCAATTTTAAGCCATCAACACCACTATTTAATACACGTTCAAGCGTGATTAAATTATCTTGTTTGGTTTCTTTGGGTAAGCCAATAATTAAGTGAGTGCACACTTTAATACCAAGATTACGAGCTTTTTGTACGGTTTGATGATAATCGTTAAAAGTATGTCCACGATTTATATCATGTAAGGTTTTATCATGAGCGGTTTGTAAGCCCAGTTCTAACCATACTTCAAAACCTTGAGATTGATAACCTGCCAGTAAATCAAGTGCTTCATTCGGTACGCAATCAGGGCGAGTACCCACACAAAGCCCAACAATATCAGCACTATTTAGTGCCTGTTCATACATATTTTTTAGGATTGCAACTTCAGCATAAGTACTGGTGTAGGCTTGAAAGTATGCAAGATAGCGTTTAGATTTTTTCATTTGATGGGCTTGCGATACAAGTTGCTCGGCAATTGATTTAACTTGAATCGACTCATCAATAATCGAGGCAACATTACAAAAAGTACACCCCCCCAAGCCGATAGTGCCGTCGCGGTTAGGACAGCTAAATCCCCCGTGTAAGGTCAGTTTATAGATCTTTTCGCCATATCGACGCTGAAGATCGGAACCAAAAGTATTGACGACAAGATGAAGTTGCATAATAGACCAAAAATAAAATTTTGTTTATTTTACGGAGTTAGGGTATTTAGTTCAAGCAACGATATATGAAACTTGTTTCTTACTTAAAATCAATTCCATTACTCCTATTTTTGCACTATTAAATAGCCATTTTTAATTAAGAGTAAGGGTTTACTTATCGTTGATCAATAAGATTTATGGAACATCTTCTTTTTTAAACTTAAATGATTTATTTTAATAAAAAGAAAAAAACATCAATAAAATCAATTTAATACCTAATTACTTTTTAAGAAAATCCTCACAAAACCAGCTATTTTTGCACCTTGCTTATCAATAAGTATATAATATCCCTTTCCAATTTGAGGCAACCTGCATGCAACTGGCGTTTTGTATCTATAAATATTTTCCTTTTGGTGGTTTGCAACGTGATTTTTTGCAAATTGCTAAGGCTTGTCAAGCTCGTGGTCATCGTGTGCGAATTTATGTGATGGCGTGGCAAGGCGATAAGCCTGCTGGGTTTGATATTATTTTAGTGCCTAGAAAGGGCTGGTCGAATCATAGCCGTAATCTATCTTATTACCATTGGGTTAAAATGCATTTGCAAGCGAATCCGGTTGACTGTGTAGTTGGCTTTAATAAAATGCCTGGCTTGGATGTCTATTTTTCAGGGGATACCTGCTTTGCTGAAAAAGTATCGCATAAGGGCTTTTTTTATAAATTGTCTAAACGCTGTAAGCATTATTTGGCTTTTGAAGATGCGGTATTTAATCAACATAGCCAAACCAAAGTCATGGTTTTGACTAAACAGCAAATTAGTGATTTTGAGCACTATTACCATACTGATCCATCTCGATTTTACCTTTTGCCACCCGGTATTGCGCAAGATCGCCAATACAATCATGAGTCGCTAGCTAAAGGTAAGCAATTTAGGCAAGCCAATCAAATTGATGAAGATCATTTTGTGGTTGTGCAAATTGGATCGGATTTTAAACGTAAAGGGGTGGATCGTTCGTTAACTGCCATTGCCGCTTTACCTGATGAATTAAAGCAAAAAGTCACTTTTTTAGTGGTAGGACAAGACAAACCCGATGCTTATCAAAAACTAGCTGCAAAACTGGGCATTGAGCATCAAGTTCGTTTTTTTGCAGGGCGTAATGATATCCCTGACTTTTTATTTGCAGCAAATTTGCTATTGCACCCAGCAAGGCAAGAAGCCGCCGGTATGGTTTTGGTTGAAGGATTGGCCGCTGGTGTGCCGGTTATTGTATCGGGCATTTCAGGGTATGCTTATCATATACACGATGCAAACGCTGGGGTGATCCTTGCCGAGCCTTTTGTACAAACAGATCTCAATCAAGCGGTACAAAATGCCATAACCAATCACGATCAATTACTAACATGGCATAACAATGCGGTACACTATGGCCAGACGGCTGATTTATATCATTTAGCGCAGCGAGCCGCAGATATTATTTTAGGTTGTGATAATCATGAATGAAATTGAGTTAAAATCACCTTTTGATCAGTTGTGGAGCGGTAAAGATCCATTTGCTGAGGTTGAGTTAATATCGGGTAAAGTCTATCGTGCTGTTAAACAACGCAAAACGTTGAATTTTGAGCTTGCTGGGCAATCTTACTTTATTAAAATTCATCGTGGCACAACGGTTAAAGAGATTGTGAAAAATCTAATTTCGTTACGTTTACCCGTTTTAGATGCTAAGCAGGAATGGGGTGCTATTCATCGCCTAGCGCAAGCTGGCGTAAATACCATGGATGGGCGTGCTTTTGGACGCAAAGGATTAAATCCGTTGACTCGTTATTCATTTATTATCACTCAAGATCTTAATCCGACAATCAGTTTAGAAGATTTTACAAACTCGTGGCTAACTAAGCCGCCAAGCTATCACTTAAAACGTTCTTTAATTGTTTATTTGGCAAAAATGGTAGCTAAAATGCATGCTGCTGGTGTTAATCATCGTGACTGTTATTTGTGTCATTTTTTGCTGGATTTACCGCTATTTGAAAATCAGCAGCAAATCAAATTATCGGTTATCGATTTACACCGAGCACAGACTCGCAATAAAGTGCCTACTCGCTGGCGAGATAAAGATTTAATTGGGCTTTATTTTTCATCAACTAAAATTGGCTTAACTTATCGTGATATTTGGCTGTTTTTAAAAATCTATTTTAATAAGCCTCTGAAAACCATTGTGTATGATGAATCGAAATTAATTAATAGTACGCACAAAAAAGCAGAACGAATTCGTAAACGCACCGAAAAGTATCACCTTTAGCAATAAGGATACATTATGTTTATTGAACAAATTGATATTTCAGGATTTAAGGGTATCAGTCAGCTATCTTTGAAATTAAATGCGGGCTCTAGTGTACTCATGGGGGAAAATCGTTGGGGGCGCTCGAGTTTAATTAGTGCGTTGCAACTGTTATCGCTCGATAATAAGTTTTATCAATTTGTTGAATCCGATTTTTACCATGATCAATATCAACATTATGGTGATAATATCATCATTAAGGCCACTTATTGCCAATCGCATTTACATGAATTGAATCATGAAGATTACCAACCATTACGCTCTGTTTCGTATCTATCAGAGCAAGATAATTTGCATCGAATTACTTATCAAATTTCGGCCAATAAACAAAATAACCAAATTATAACCCAACATAAATTGCTCAATGGACAGGATAAACCTGTTAATATTGAAAATGAAAAATTATTAATTGCGATTTTAATCAGCCTAAACCCAGTAATGACACTTCGCAATGCGATTAACCCTACACAATTACCTGTAACTAACGAGCCATTTTCCGAAAACTATATTGCACAGCTTTCTAACCAACTAAAAGCCCATTCAGCCGAATTAACCCAAAAGGAACTAGCTCGAGGTCTACAAGCCGCACGCTCATTATTAGCATATTACTTTGTCGATCAAGCGCATCGCTATCGTTACAAGCAAAATAATGCAACAAGTACACCAAGAACAGAAGATTGGACGGTTTTAGAACAGATCAATGACGTATTAGATAATCTGGATAATGATTATTTACGCACTGTATTTTTAGGTATTTTTGGCTCTATCATTGAAGCGAAAGGAGATTATTCACTTTCATCAAGCGCCATGCCGATTTTAATTTTAGAAGAGCCTGAGAGTTCACTTCATCCTATTATTTTATCTGTCGCATTTCGTTTACTTAAAAACTTTCCTACCCAAAAAATCATTACCTCGAACTCAAGTGATCTGGTTTCACTATTTCCATTAGAAAGCCTTTATCGATTAATCCGCCAGCCTGATCATATTGTTGCCAAATATATCGAATCCCATTCATTAAGCATAAGCGATAGCCGTCGTATTGCCTTTCATATTCTTTACCGGCGAGCTAACGCCTTATTTGCACGATGTTGGTTATTAGTTGAGGGCGAAACCGAAGTGTGGTTATTGCGTGAGCTTGCAGAACAAAGTGGTTACCATTTGAGTTCAGAAGGAGTTCAGCTCATTGAGTTTGCTCAGTGCGGTTTAAAACCACTTATAAAATATGCCAATAAAATGGGTATCCATTGGTATGTGATAACAGATGGAGATATGGCTGGTAAAAAATATGCCGATACCATAAAATCGCTATGTGGTGACGATAAAAACCCCAATGATTACTTAACCGTTTTACCTGCCCGAGATATTGAAAACTTTTTATTTAAACATGGATTTAGCCACGTTTATAAACTCGCTGCTTATAATACAACACAGCATATTGATCTGCCTGTACATCAAATTATTCAAAAAGCGATTCATAAAAGTTCAAAACCTGATCTTGCGATTGCCATTTGTGATGATGCAAAATCACGTGGTATAAACGCTATACCGCGTTTGCTAACTGATACCTTTGCCAACATTATTAAAGTTTCTAAGGCGTTAGTTTAAGTCATCACCGTGTAAAAAATAGTTTCAGATAGATATCAAGAAGATAAAACCATTCCGCTGACATAATTTCAGCGGAATACAATGAAGATTAAATCTATTTGGTAATTCGTTTATATTTAGCGCGTTTTGGCTCTAATGCCTCAGCACCCAGAGTGCGTTTTTTCCACTCTTCGTACTCGGTAAAGTTACCTTCAAAAAATTCAACATGGCCTTCATCTTGATAATCCAAAATATGGGTCGCAATGCGATCTAAGAACCAACGGTCATGCGAAATCACTAAGGCACAGCCCGGGAACTCTAATAATGCATTTTCCAGCGCACGTAGCGTTTCGACATCTAAGTCATTGGTCGGTTCGTCAAGTAACAGAACATTACCGCCCACTTGCAATAATTTAGCTAAATGCACGCGTCCACGTTCACCACCTGAAAGTTCACCCACACGTTTTTGCTGATCAACACCTTTAAAGTTAAAACGACCAACATAAGCACGGCTTGGAATTTCAAAATTACCAATACGCATAATATCTTGACCATTTGAGATCTCATCCCAAACGGTTTTTTTATCATCCATGTTATCGCGGAACTGATCAACCGAGGCTAGCTGCACAGTTTCACCTAAAGTAATGGTACCTGAATCAGGTTGTTCTTTGCCTGATAGCATTCTAAACAGCGTTGATTTCCCTGCTCCATTTGGACCAATAATACCAACAATTGCTCCTTTGGGAATGCTAAAAGACAGATTATCAATCAACACGCGATCGCCATACGATTTAGTTAGGTTATTCACCTCAATCACTTTATCACCCAAACGCTGCCCAGGTGGAATAAATAGTTCGTTAGTTTCGTTACGTTTTTGGTAATCGTTACTGTTGAGTTCTTCAAAACGGGCTAAACGGGCTTTACTTTTTGCTTGGCGCCCTTTTGGATTTTGCCGTACCCACTCGAGTTCTTTTTCAATCGATTTACGACGTGCCGATTCAGTCGAGGCTTCTTGCGCTAAACGCTGATCTTTCTGTTCAAGCCAAGATGAATAGTTACCTTCCCATGGAATACCTTCACCACGGTCAAGTTCTAAAATCCAACCAGCTACATTATCTAAAAAGTAGCGATCGTGGGTTACCGCAACAACTGTGCCTTCGTAGTCATGTAAAAATCGTTCTAACCATGCAACCGATTCGGCATCTAAGTGGTTGGTTGGTTCGTCAATTAATAACATATCAGGTTTTTCCAGCAATAACTGACAAATAGCCACACGACGGCGTTCACCACCCGACAAGTTTTCAATTTTTGCATCCCAATCAGGTAAACGCAACGCATCGGCTGCCCGTTCTAATTGGTTATCTAAATTATGCGCATCTTGCGCTTGAATTATGGCTTCTAGTTCCGCTTGTTCTTTGGCTAATTTGTCAAAATCAGCATCAGGATCAGCATAAGCGGCATACACTTCATCTAATCGAGCCAGTGCTTGTTTAGCATCACCAACTGCTTGTTCTACAGCCTCGCGCACAGTTTGTTTGGGATCTAATTTCGGCTCTTGTGGTAAATAACCAATTTTAATGTCAGGCTGTGGTCGTGCTTCACCTTCAATTTCGGTATCAACCCCCGCCATAATGCGCAGTAAAGTAGATTTACCCGCACCATTCAAACCCAGCACACCAATTTTTGCACCAGGGAAAAAGCTTAAAGAAATATCTTTTAAAATATAGCGTTTAGGGGGAACAATCTTCCCTACGCGATTCATGGTATAAACATATTGCGCCATAAAACATTATCCGTTAATTTTGTTTAAAAATAGCAAAACACATCAGTTGCTATGTAATTGATGCCGTATATTGTAATGATTCTGAGCATTGGGTCTAGGGTTATTTTTGAGAATACAGCTAAATCAATATTCGCTATACACAAAACTTAATGTAGGGCCTATTATATAATATCTATTCTTCGCCACAGTGCCATAAATGATAACTGTGACGAAATAGGAATAATGTCTAATCTAACGGCTACGCTTTTAAGGGGTTACACATGCCGACACTGCATTTGACAACTGAAAAGAAAATGAATAAGAATCAAAAATATAACCATCATATCCATTGACACGATAATGGTCATTAGCATGTGATTGAGATGCCCAGAAATTTTTACTTCCACTCCACTCAGGAACGTCATAATCCAGTTGAACATCGGAAACCGCTCCCCATTCACTAAATAGCCCACCTATCCAGCGGTTGCCAATTTTATAGCTAACACGCCTTTGGTAAAAATTGCCCCATAATCCACCATCCCGACCAGGTATCCCTCCTTTCCAGCTTCCATCTTCGGAATTGGTATTGGTGTAATCTTCAACGCCAGGCATACGATAACCATTGCCTAAATTTTGACAAAATGTTTGTGCTTCTTCGAATGTATCCCCTAGATAATTCGAAGAAGATTCTAGATTGGCTATATACCAACGCTCTATCTTAAAACTATAGAGTAAATGTGTATGGCTGCTATCAGCATAAAGCTTAAATACGGATGGCGTAAAATGTTTATTCGTCGAGTTACTTCTAGGTCCGTTCAATTTTATCTTTAAACCAGTGACGATAAAGCCTTCTAAATTAGGATCCATATTTTGCCACCAATTTGTTTGCTCTGAGCTTAATGATAACGTTACTCCACTACCACTCTCGGCCTTAACGATGCTACCATTTGCCGCAATGACTTGTTCTGGTGTTATTGCTGTTAATAATAAAAAGAAATGCAGACCATTTGTCCCTGTAGTTGGAAAGTTATTACTTAATGCATCGGCATCTAGCACTTTAAAACCTTTGTGTGAAACCCAATTAGGACCGTTTAGACCAAAATCTTGATCGCCTAAGTTCACATTATCATATGACAAATTTGGTTGAGCATAACAGACTGCTGAAAGATCTAAATTTGGCATTAAATAATAAGTGTGAGTAGTATTATTAAAAATACGAGTTGTGGGAACACCATACTGCGTTGATAGCTGGGCATCCGACGCTGTAATCGTAAGTCGGTAAGGCACTGAATTATCACAGAGAGTTAACTTCTTTTGGGGGGTTAGCTTTAATCTCGGCAGTAATGTCTTGATTATTAGCATCGTGCCATGTAACGGTTAAGTTCCCTATTGCACTAACCACTCTATCACCATCAATATCACCCCAGTAATTGTAGGGTACGTTAATTAAACTATTAAGATCAATACTAGGATAATTTGTATTATTGATGAGTGGTACTAATGTTTGAATATCGGCAAACGTTTTTATCTCTGAAGGAAGTTGTATTGGTTTTGTTGCACTGGAATTATCAACAATCGCATCAGGGTATAATCCAGTATTTGCGCCTGGAGCAATATACTGGCGCCCATCAGACAATTTAATACTTAATAATCCTTCCTCGCTTATCACCTTGGTAGCACCACCATCTATACTTAAATAAGGAGCACTGCCTTCAATAACCTTTGTTGTGCTTGCAGATAGAGCTATAGCATGGTTTGATATTATCGCCACTAACAATAGCGTATAGATTAGATACAATGCTGAACGCTTGGCAATTTTTAATGTTGAATTATTTAGTTGGCTAAGAAGAGTAATTGTTGGTTTTGTCATAGCATGTTTACTCGTTATTTGTTAATTTTTGCTTAGTTGCGTGTTTTCCATATTAAAAACACCTAACTAAACTGCCTTTTAAATCACTAACAATATTTTAGTTATCAATTAAAAAAATGACTTTTAAAATTGATAGCATTTAACCTATAACTACCGACAAAAATACAAGACTAATTATAATCAAAATATAATGTGACGCTAAAGTAAAAAATAATTTTTATGTTAAGTTTTGTAAAACCCTCGCTAATTGATCTTATTATGGAAAAAATACAGGAATAGACTCAATATCTATATGAAAAGAGCTTTATGAAAAGAGTTATCATTTTTAAACACCCGTAATGGACAACAATATTAGTTGCTCATTACGGTTTTTAGTGATTATTTTATGGCACTATATTCATTGCGCACTATCTTTTAAGGTGCGACACAGGCTACCTTATGGGTAGTCTTTGATGAAATATTGTATTATTGTTAATACACTATGAACATTCTCAAACCTTATGGTGATACTCACAACCAGTAGAATAGTCCTATTTCAAAAAAAACCATGACTTTTTTGTTAAGATTTGTAAAACACAACCAGATTTATTAACAAAAATGATTATCTCTTATTTTCGATAAATCTACATCTGCTAATTGTACATAAAAAGCATTGTGTTTTAATTGTTAGGATTGGTAGTGGTATGTCCACAATTTTAATAAACTCTTTAACGTCAAAAAGTCACAAAGTTAAAATACATGCTAAATATATAAAAATAGATTTTTAACTACGGCTTAACACAAGCAGCTCTGTATAGTTCATAAGTTACTCCATAACCTAAATCCCCATCCCCTAGATCGACTCGAATTGATTCTCCCTTGTATGGATCGATTGTCCAATACCAATCATAAGGATGGCTAGTTTCCCAGTCGTCAAGACCTAAAGTTAGTTTTGGCTCTATCAGAATAAAGCTTAAATGTAGAGGGACTAAAATTTTTATTAGCGCTACTATTTGCAGGACCTTTCAATACTATCTTTAAAGCAACATCTTGTGAGCCTTTTCCCCAACCAGGTGTACGTGCAGATGATAAAGCTAAACTAATACCATTCCCTAACTCTGGGGATACACTAGCGCCATTAGCTAAAATAATAGCTTCTGGTGTTATGTTTGCTAACAATAAATAAAAATAAACATTATTTGTTCCTGTCGACGGGAAATTACGTTGTGGATTGTTTACATCTTGTGGAACAAATCCTTTTCCTTTTGCCCAATCCGGACCATCTAAATCTTGATATACAGTATTATTACTGGAATCGTTTGATAAATTAGGTTGGGCATAACAAACCAATGGCGCACTTGGATCAAAATAATCAGGATTCCATATCCATATATCAGCTGAACTTGCATCCCCGCCTTTATCATATTTTAAACACGGGTTTTCGGACGATGGTAATATTATGGCATCACTACGATGATTATTTGTTCGACCACTTTTACTAGTTAATGCCTCTAAATTCCATGAATACGGCAATAATAACAGTCCCAACACCAACAAGATTTTTCGGAACAATGTCGATAATAATTTAAGCGATAACTTTGAGAATATAAATGAGGAAAGTGTGAAAAATTGCCTAAGGGTGTTATTGGATAAATTTAAGACGCAGGTTTGCCAGTGCTGGTGTCTAAAATGATAATGCATCACGTCCCACCTGTCAAGTAATATTTTGTTTTATTTACATTTTTATAACCGATCGCTTGTTTAATAAGCTTAAACTTCTATAGCGTTCAAATTATAGCCGTTAAAAAAATGGTTGGCTAGTTTTTTTGTAAAGAAATGTGAGGATAAAAACGATTCAACTCTAAGGTGATAGTAATTTTTTAATTAAAATATGGTGTTATATTTCTAAAGTTTTAACTTTTGTGGAAATATTTAATATTGGTAATAACGTTCAATTTAGCAATTTTGAACGATTTAACCGGACTTATCGAACAGAAGTGTTAGATTTATATTTTTTTAACAACCTAAAGCAAGCTAGGAGAAAGACCGAACAATGGCTCACCATGTATAATCTGAAAGACCGCATGAGGTATTAAATAATATGACGCCCATTGAATATAAAACACAAAACAAGTAGCATAATTTTCTACGTTAGTTTTTTACTAAAAATTGGGGTATTTACAATACAAGACTCATTATAATGTGACGTTAAAGTAAAAAATAATTTTTATGTTAAGTTTTGTAAAACCCTCGCTAATTAATCTTGTTATGGAAAAAATACAGGAATAGACTCAATATCTATATGAAAAGAGTCATCATTTTTAAACACCCTTAATGGACAACAACATTAGTTACCCATCACGGTTTTTAGTGATTATTTTATGGCACTATATTCGTTGCGCACTATCTTTTAAGGTGCGACACAGACTACCCTATGGGTTGCTGTTGTTTCGTAATTGCTTCCTATATAGCCATTGCTGTTAACATCGTAGTATTCTCCGATGCCCGAAAATTGGAATGCCCAATATATGTCGTATCCCCATGGACCTCCACTATTTTTCCAGTCTATCGCAGCGGGATAATCCTTATCAGCCGAATCCAATTTTCCCCATTCATTCAATAAACCTCCTACCCATTTGTTACTATTTTTATAACTCATTTGCCGACGATAATAAGGACCTACACCAGGAGCACCATCTTTCCAACGATACCCATTCGCATTAGTATAGTCTTCAACACCTGGAATTCGATAACCATTACCAAGACTATTACAAAATAGTTTAGCATTATCATAACCACCAGCAAAACCAGGCTTAACAACATACCAGCGTTCAATTTTAAAGCGATAAAGTAACTGGTTATGCTCACTATCAGCATACAGCTTAAATTCTGAGGGGGTAAACTTTGTATTGCTTAAATCTTTGTTTGGTCCATTTAATAAAATCTTTAATGCCACTTGAGGGCGAGAAAGAAAAGTAGATTTTTGTTCTGCTGTGAGAGACAAGTTTACCGTGTTTCCGCCACTTTCTGCAAAAACGGTTGTGCCATTTGCTGCGATGACTTGCTCTGGGGTAATGCCTGCTAATAACAAATAAAAATGCAACCCATTTGACCCCGTTGATGGAAAATTGTCAGCAAGATTACTAATACTTACCACCTTAAATCCCTTGTTATCAACCCAACTTGGATCCTTTGTCTCTCCCCAGCTATTAAGTAGATTCGGCTGTGCATAACAAACATAAGGTCTATCTATTCTAGGGCTGATATAATATGATGTTGCTTCTTTACTAAAGCGAGTTATATTGGGTATACCATACAAAGTAGATAGTTGACCACTCGTTGCCTTGACTTCTAGCTTATAAGGAGCATCACACGGCTCTAATGTTTGTATTTGATTACTTCTGATTTGGCTTGTAATGTCTATTCCATTTTTATCCTGCCATACCACGGTTAAATTACCTGTAGCACGCACATTTTTATCTCCATCATCATCCGCCCAATAGCCATATGAACTAGCTAGATTGTTTAAAGTAATATTTGGATAACTGTTATTACCATCGCTGACTAAGGGAACTGACGTTTTAATGCTAGCAAAGGTTGTGATTCCATTAGGTAATAATATTGGGTTTTCCACATTTGAGGTGTTTTCTATCCCATTAGGATATAGCCCTGATGGACTGCCTGGTGCAACATACTGGCGACCATCCGATAACGTTATGCCTAATAGTCCTTGACTGTTTGTTACTTTAGTTCTACCACCATCAAAAGTGAAATAAGGCGCACTACCTTGAATCACTGCTGTTGTGTTTGCGGATAAGGCAAGCGCATGGTTTGCTATCGTCAACTCTAACAATAACACACAAATTAATTGCAATGCATAATGCCCCACAATTTTTAACGTTAAATGATTTAGTTGACCAAGATGAGGGATTATTGGTTTTGTCATAGCATATTTACTCATTATTCGTTAATTTTTTGCTTAGTTAGGTGTTTTCCATATTAAAAACACCTAACTACCTGTTTTTCAAATCACTAACAATGTTTTGGCTATCAATAAAAAATGACTTTTAAAATTGATAGCACTTAACCTGCAACTACTGACAAAAATACAAGACTAATTATAATCAAAATATAATGCGACTTTAAAGTAAAAAAATGACTGCTTTCTTAAGATTTGTAAAACACTTTTACGGTGGTTATCGAAACAAGTTTAGATAAAAAGAACAAGACCTTAAATGCTAATAACCAAACTTAATTTTCAAAAATTAGTAAAAAATCCAGTATCAAAAATTGGCATTTATTAACACTGATAATTAACTATGAAATATGAACATAAATATAGTTATAACCCAATGATCTACAAGCTGGATAGAATAGTTAACTGAAATCAATCAAAAAATATCCTCTGCATATAGCTCAATTCAGACGGAGGATATTTCAAGTTATATTATAAAAATGTGAAAATTTGTTCTTTTGGTAAGCGTGATTTTGGTCGATACGCATTGCCGTCATTTTCGGCTCGATAGCCTAATGTGGCAACAATAATACTTTTAAGTCCTTTGCTTTTCAGATCTAAGATCTCGTCCATTTTTTGGGCGTCATATCCTTCAATAGCCGTTGAATCAATACCAATTGCCGCTGCTGCAAAAAGCAGTTGCCCTAATGCCAGATAAACTTGCTTACTTTCCCAACATTGTTGCGATTCAATGGTTGTGCTATTGAGCTTTACAAAGTGTCGACGACCTTGATCTTGCGCTTGTTTAAGATCGGCTGAAGGATATCGACCGTCTTTATCTTCTTGATTAAGCAGATTGACTAAATGGGCTTCATCTATTGGCGTTTTAATACAAAAAACAATAGTGTGCGAAGCGCCAGTCACTCTTGGTTGATTAAATTCAAGTATAGCGGGTAAAATTTTATTTTTGGCTGCTTCGTTATCAATCACATAAAAATGCCATGGTTGTGAGTTAACTGATGATGGGCTATTTCTTAAAACAGTTAATAATTGTTCAATCTTATCGGCAGGAATTTTTTTGGTTGGATCATAATGTTTAGTCGTATAGCGTTTTTGAGAAATATCAACTATGTTCATTGTTATACCCTCGTGTGTTATTTTTTTCATTATTATAATTCGGTTTCATTATGTCTCAACTTATTATTTTAATAGATTTGTCAAATAGTGAAGCAATACTTATTAGCATTGGGTACTTTATTTTAATAAAATATAGAATATATTAAGATTGGTTACAAATAATCATTGACACCACTAATATCATTTGGTAAAAATATCATCAGTTTTAGTCTGTATTAATTACAATCAAAATAGAGATTTTTTATGTTTGTTAACTATTTATCACTCGACCTCAGCCTCCTCCTCGCATCAACTTGCGCGGATAGCTTGTGTGTGGAGTAAAAGAAGTAGTTAAATAAAGACTCAACAAATTACAAGAACCCGCGCTAAAGTGCGGGTTTTTTTGTTTTCTTAACTTGAAATACCATAATAGCGCTAAAATATATAAAAAGGAAAAACAATGAGCGATCAAGTCATTATTTTTGATACAACGTTACGTGATGGCGAACAGGCATTGCAAGCAAGTTTAAGTGTTAAAGAAAAGTTACAAATAGCGCTTGCACTTGAGCGAATGCGAGTCGATGTGATGGAAGTTGGCTTTCCTGTATCATCACCCGGTGATTTTGAATCGGTCCAAACGATTGCTAAAACCATTAAAGATAGCCATGTTTGTGCCTTATCTCGTTGTGTTGATAAAGATATTGATGTTGCTGCCGAGGCATTAAAAGTTGCCGATCAATTTCGAATTCATACTTTTATGGCAACATCAACCTTACATGTTAAAGATAAATTAAAAATGACATTTGATGATGTCATTGAACGGGCGGTGCACTGTATTAAACGTGCACGTAATTATACTAATGATGTGGAGTTTTCTTGTGAAGATGCAGGTCGTACCCCAATTGATAACTTATGTCGGATCGTTGAAGCAGCAATTAAAGCCGGGGCAAGAACGATCAATATTCCGGATACTGTCGGTTATACTGTCCCTTATCAATTTGGTGGCATTATTCATACCTTATTTGAACGTGTCCCGAACATTGATCAAGCGATTATCTCTGTTCATTGCCATGATGACTTGGGCATGTCGGTGGCTAACTCGATTAGCGCGGTTCAAGAAGGCGCTCGGCAAATTGAAGGAGCGATGAATGGTTTAGGCGAACGTGCGGGTAATACCGCACTTGAAGAAGTGATTATGGCAATCAAAGTTCGCCAAAATATTTTAAATGTTCATACCAATATCAATCATCAAGAGATTTATCGTACAAGCCAAATTGTCAGTCAAATTACTAACATGCCAATTCCGGGCAATAAAGCAATTATTGGTAGTAACGCTTTTGCGCACTCGTCGGGGATTCATCAAGATGGAGTTTTAAAAAATCGTGAAACTTACGAGATTATGACCCCAGAATCAATCGGCTTAAATCAAATTCAATTAAACTTAACCTCTCGCTCAGGACGCGCCGCGGTTAAACATCGTTTAGAAGAACTGGGTTATCACGATAAAGATTATAACTTAGATCAAGTCTATGAGGCGTTTTTAGAGCTGGCTGATAAAAAAGGTCAAGTGTTTGATTATGATTTAGAAGCATTAATCTTCATCAACCAATTGAAAGATGAAAAAGAACATTATGTTTTGGATTATTTTAATGTTCAGTCAGGTTCAACAGTGGTTTCAACTGCTTCAGTCAGTTTATTAATTGGCGATAAAAAGTATTCTGATGCAGCAACGGGTAATGGCCCTGTCGATGCGGTTTACCAAGCCATAAATCGGATTACTGGCGAGCCTATTTCGATTGTCAAATACCAATTAGCTTCTAAAGGACAAGGTGAAAACGCGTTAGGGCAAGTGGATATTGTTGCAGAATATAAGGGACGTAAGTTCCATGGTGTTGGACTTGCAACCGATATTGTTCACTCATCCGCTTTGGCTTTAATTAATGTATTAAATAATGTGTATAGAGCAAATCAAGTTGCCCAAGAAAAACAAAAATTACACAAAGATTAAATAATAATTTGTTTTGCTCGTGCAACAGCAAAATAAGAAAATTAAATAAGATTGAAAAGGAATAAAAAAATGTCACAAAACTACCATATTGCAGTTCTGCCCGGCGATGGCATTGGCCCAGAAGTGATGAAACAAGCCTATAAAGTATTAGACGTTATCCGCCAAAAATATCAACTTTCTATTACTACTAGTGAATATGATGTCGGTGGTGCAGCGATTGATATTCATGGTTGCCCATTACCTAATGAAACCCTTGAAGGATGCGAAAAAGCCGATGCTATTTTATTTGGCTCAGTGGGTGGGCCAAAATGGACTAACTTACCCCCCGACCAACAACCTGAACGTGGTGCGTTATTGCCACTACGCAAACATTTCAAATTATTTGCTAATATGCGCCCTGCTCGCTTATATAAAGGGTTAGAAGATCTTTGCCCATTACGGGCTGATATTGCCCAGCGTGGTTTTGATATTTTATGCATGCGCGAATTAACTGGTGGTATCTATTTTGGTTTACCAAAAGGACGAGAAGGAAGTGGTGCTCAAGAAAAGGCTTTTGATACTGAAGTGTATCACCGTTTTGAAATCGAACGTATCGCTAAAATGGGCTTTGAAGCCGCACGTTTACGCCGCCAAAAAGTGACATCGATTGATAAAGCTAATGTATTGCAAACCTCAATTTTATGGCGCGAAGTAGTGAATGAAGTTGCTAAAAACTATCCAGATGTTGCTCTTGAACATATGTATATCGATAATGCTACTATGCAATTAGTTAAAGATCCTTCACAGTTTGACGTAATTTTATGTTCAAATTTATTTGGTGATATCTTGTCTGATGAATGCGCTATGATAACTGGCTCTATGGGTATGTTACCTTCTGCCAGCCTTAACGAACAAGGATTTGGATTATACGAACCTGCAGGCGGTAGTGCACCAGATATTGCTGGTAAAAACATTGCCAATCCAGCAGCACAAATTCTATCTTTAGCATTGCTAGTACGTTATAGTTTAAAAAGAAATGATATTGCGTCAACTATCGAAACAGCTGTAAATAAAGCATTAGAGCAAGGTTATCGTACTATTGATCTAGCCCAAAAAGAGCAGCCAGTATCGACCGATGAAATGGGCGATATTATTTGTAAGCTGCTTTAACCGCATGGTTTGATTATAACCGTAAATAAAATAATGCGATAAACCAAGTTTTTAGTACTTGTTGTAAAAATAATAAGGAATATGCAATGTCAAAAACACTGTATCAAAAATTGTATGATGCGCATGTCGTTTATGAAGCACCAAACGAAACGCCTATTTTATATATCGATCGCCATTTAGTGCATGAAGTCACCTCTCCACAAGCATTTGATGGTTTGCGTGCAATGAATCGTAAGGTTCGTCAGCCTCATAAAACTTTTGCGACCATGGATCATAATACTTCAACCAAAAGTAATGATTTAAATGCTTGCAGCGAAATGGCTCGCATTCAATTAACTGAACTGGCAAAAAATGCCAAAGAGTTTGGTGTTTCGTTATATGATTTACAAAGCCCATTACGTGGTATTGTCCATGTGGTCGGTCCTGAACAAGGTATAACTTTACCCGGTATGACTATTGTGTGTGGTGATTCACATACCGCAACACATGGCGCATTTGGTGCACTAGCATTTGGAATTGGCACCTCTGAAGTTGAGCATGTCTTAGCCACCCAAACCTTAAAACAAGGTCGAGCTAAAACCATGAAAATCGAGGTCAAAGGTCAAGTAGCTGAAGGAATCACTGCCAAAGATATTATATTAGCGATTATTGGTAAAACCACTAGTGCTGGTGGTACTGGACACGTGGTTGAATTTTGTGGTGATGCCATTAAATCATTATCAATGGAAGGACGTATGACATTATGTAATATGGCAATCGAGATGGGGGCTAAAGCTGGCCTTATTGCGCCAGATGAAGTGACTTTTGAGTACTTAAAAGGTCGTCAATTTTCACCAAAAGGGAAAGATTTTGAAAAAGCTGTTGCCTATTGGAAAACCCTAAAAACCGACGACGGCGCGCAGTTTGATACTGTGGTCACACTTGAAGGTAAAGATATTGCACCTCAAGTCACTTGGGGAACAAATCCGGGTCAAGTCACGTCCATTGATGCAACAGTACCCAATCCCGAGTTTTTTTCTGATCCTATCGAGAAACATTCCGCAGAGCGCGCATTAACTTATATGGGATTAACCGCTGGCACCAAAATGACAGATATTAAGATCAATAAAGTGTTTATTGGCTCATGTACAAATTCGCGAATTGAAGATTTACGTGCAGCAGCGCAAATTGCTAAAGGTCGTAAAGTGGCAGAGGGTGTACAAGCATTAGTCGTGCCAGGCTCAGGTCCTGTCAAAGAACAAGCCGAGGCCGAAGGATTAGATAAAATTTTTATCGACGCTGGTTTTGAATGGCGTTTGCCGGGCTGTTCAATGTGCCTTGCAATGAATGACGATAAATTAGCACCAGGGGATCGCTGTGCATCAACTAGTAATCGTAATTTTGAAGGCCGCCAAGGGCGGGATGCCAGAACACATTTAGTCAGTCCTGCTATGGCTGCTGCAGCGGCTATTACTGGTCATTTTACTGATATTCGCAAACCGTTTTAAGGAGACTTGTCATGGCTAAATTTACAAAACATACCGGATTAGTTGTTCCTTTGGACGCGGCTAATGTTGATACAGATGCAATCATTCCAAAACAGTTTTTACAGAAAGTAACACGTACTGGATTTGGTCAACACGCCTTTCATGAATGGCGCTTTTTAGATGATGCTGGCAAGCAGCCTAATCCTGAATTTGTCTTGAATAAACCCCGCTATAAAGGTGCCAGTATTTTATTAGCACGTGAAAATTTTGGATGTGGTTCTTCTCGTGAACATGCCCCTTGGGCATTAGCTGATTATGGATTTAAAAATATTATTGGTTCAAGCTTTGCCGATATCTTTTACAATAACTCATTTAACAATCAGTTATTATTGGTTAATTTATCCGAAGAAGATGTCGATGAGCTGTTTAAAATTGTCGAAGCCAATGAAGGCATTGAGTTTACCATTGATTTAGTCAATGAAGTTGTTATTGCCGGCGATAAGCAATATACATTTAAAATCGATGCTTTTAAACGTCATTGCTTGTTAAATGGGTTAGATAATATTGGCTTAACCTTACAACATGAAGAAGCGATTAGCGACTTTGAACAGAAAATCCCTTCATTTTTAGCTTAACCTTAACTTTTGGGCGCTTATTTGCGCCCAATAATGAGAATCAACAATGGCAACACATCATGACAATGTAAAACAGCAGTTTGGCGAACAAGCCAATGCTTATTTAACCAGTAAAGTACATGCTCAAGGTCCTGATCTTGAATATTTATCTAACCTACTTATATCGCATTCGGAGGCAAACCTACTTGATATGGGATGTGGCGCAGGTCATGTCAGTTTTATTGCGGCAAAATATGTTAAACATGTTACAGCCTATGATCTTTCAAATGAAATGTTATCGGTTGTAGCGCAAACAGCGAAAGAGCGCAGTTTACAAAATATAACCGTTAAGCAAGGTTATGCTGAATATCCACCTTTTGCTGATAATCAATTTGTAAATACCCCAAACCTAGTACACAACTCACGTAGAAAATCATGCTGCTTGTTTTAGTGTTTTATACTCAATCGGTGTCATGTTATTTAACGCCTCATGCGGTCTTTCGGTATTATAAATCGTTAACCATTCTTCGGTTATTCTCCTTGCTTGTGCTA